>JBKEAL010000247.1:0-3263 GCA_047972195.1 Parachlamydiaceae bacterium | reverse complement strand
GATAGAGATAAATTGCCCAATTGCCTTGCACTTTTTTGAAGAACGAGTAGGTAAAAAACAGGGCAAATAACCCCAACGACAATCTACCCAAAAACTTCTGTGCATCGTTTTGCACGAGGTTTATCCTGTAAACGCCCGCTGCCAGAAGAACGAACAATAGCGGAGAAAAGATCAGCACTTGAGCGCCAAAAAATTCCAACGGATTACCTGCAGCAGGGGCTTCCGGGCCCCCTTTTGCGATCGTAAAGACATGCTTAAAGGTCGCCCAATCATGACTGGCATTCCAATAAACTGAGGGCAGCAAACCAACTAGTGACAGAAACATGCCAGGAATTAACTGTTTAGATCGAAGCATCCATACGGCTACAATCCATAAAAGATAGATCGGCCACTTAAATAGGGCTCCTAGGGCTATCCAAAGACCAAGAGTTAATGAAGAATAAGGCTTGTCTTGAACCCCTTTCACAATTTCTATTAGTCCTAATGTCCAGAAAAGCAGCATTCCGCAATCTGTGATCGCTAAAAAGCTGGCCAACACACCAAATGGGGTCAAAGCAGCCATTGCACCCGCTGCAAAACAGCCTTTTTGAGAAAGGCCGGCTTCTTTGGCCAAACGGTAAATTGCCCACGTAAGCAAAGCGCCTAGTAGGACAGCTCCAAAACGTACACCCAGCTCTGTTTGCCCGAATAAAAGTGTGCCCAAATAGATCTGCCACGCAATTCCAGGAGGCTTACTATAGTATCCAAAATCGAGATAGCGGCTCCAGGTCCAGTATTGAGCCTCATCAGGGCCTAGCTGAATGCCGGCAAAGAGAATGAGAAGCAGCATCACAAGTGCTTTGACAGTCAACAGCAAGGAAAAACGTGCGGTCATTCACGGTCCGGTGAACTAAAGTATTCCTTTAGAGCCTGCAAGGTCGTATCACGCCCAATAGCAGCAATCGATTCGGTCAAGGGGATATTCTTGGGGCAAACGCGTACGCAATTTTGTGCATTGCCGCAATCTCCAACTCCGCCTTCGTTCATCATCGTTTTCAACCTTGTAGATTTCATCATTGATCCTGTTGGATTGCTATTGAATAACCTAACTTGAGCAATCACCTGGGGTCCCATGAAGGCTGAGTGTGCGTTGCACTGAGGGCAAGCTTCTACACAGCATCCACATGTCATACAGGTGGATAAACTATACATCAATTCCTGTTTTTTCTGACTGATTTTTGGACCCGGTTCATTGGTGAAAGAACCGTCTGCATCAATCCACGCATGTGCTTTAATCAGATTATCGAACATCTTCCCACGATCGACAATCAGATCACGGACTAAAGGAAACTTCGTAAAAGGCGCTAGAGTGATTGTATTGTCTCCCGTTTCTTGAAGGATCGGCTCAATCAAAGCCGTACACGCTTGCCGTGGTTTCCCATTGATCAGCATCGAACAGGAGCCGCATACCTCTTCAAGGCACGCCTGCTCCCACACCACAGGCTCCACCCTCTTTCCCTCTTTCGTCACCGGTCTTTTCTGGATCTCCATTAAAGCAGAAATCACATTCGCAAAGGGGAAAAGCTCCAGCTCAAACTCTTCCCAATACTGCTTTCCGGGGTGCCCTCGATAAATTTTTAAAATAAAAGTGCTCATAAGCTGACCGATAGCTCCTTAGGAAGGCTATCCCATTTCGGTTTAACCCTGTGTGCTGTGGTATAGTCTCTTTCAATGGGTTTCAAATAGCGCAGATCGACGGGCTTATACTCAATGGAGGGTTCGTTTTCCCCTTTTTTGTAAGTCGCGATCGTCGTTTTAAGAAAGTGTTCATCATCCTTCTTAGGAAAGTCATCTTTAAAGTGCGATCCTCTGGATTCATTGCGGCACAGAGCACCTTTGACAATTACTTTGGCCAATTCGATCATCGAGTGGAATCGATTGGCAAATATGTAGGTTTGATTCGAAAATTGCGTTTTATCCGCCAAAGAGATCTCCTTAAACCGCTGCTGCACTTCGTATATTTTATCCAGGGTGAGCTTTAAGTCGTGGTTATTGCGCCGCACAGTGGCATTGGCGACCAACCAATCCGCTAACTCCTCATGAAGCTTATGGACGTTTTCATGCCCGTTGCGGCTGAAAAGTTCTTTCTTAAATGCTTCCTCTTCGTAGACGTGATGTTCGTAAGGAGCCGAAGTTTCTTTAGGAAGGGTCTCGATGTAGCGAGGCACTTCTTTGCCCGCCACAAGGCCGCTGAAAATACAGGCAAGAAGGGCATTTGCGCCTAGACGGTTGGCGCCATGGTATTGAAAGTCGGATTCTCCCACGTTAAAACAGCCAGGAATGTTGGTCATCTGCCTGTAGCGCGTCCAGCGATCGGAATCTTCAGCAGCAGGCCAATCGACATAAGCGCCGCCCATGCTGTAGTGCACGGCAGGAAAGATCTTCATCGGAACTTTTCTGGGGTCGTCTCCGGTGAACTTCTGGTAAATATCGAGGATTGACTCCAATTTATGCTTCTTTTCTTCGGAAAGATGTGTCAGATCGAGATATACCTGCATTTTGCCATCGACACCCAACCCCATTTCGCACACTTTAAGAAGCTCTCTTGCCCCAATATCGCGCGGAACCAAATTGCCAAATGCTGGATAGAGCTCTTCAAGGAAATACCAAGGCTTGCCTGTTTGCCCGCAAGGGACATCGCTCCCGTCTGGGGCTTTGATTTTTTTGCTGGAATCTCCATAAACCCAAATTCTTCCTCCCTCTCCGCGAGCCGACTCCGACATGAGGCGCATCTTATCCCGTCCTGGAATAGCTGTAGGATGGATCTGAATGAATTCTCCATTGGCATACTGCATCCCCTGCATAAAAAGACGGCCGTTGGCAGAACCTGTACAGATAGTAGAATTGGTCGACTTTTGAAACAGCAGCCCCAAACCACCTGTAGCAATCACTACAGCTGAAGCTTTGACAGGGTCTAGCCGCAAATTGAATAGATCCATGATCACCGCACCCCGCGTCACACCCTGATCGTCTAAAATCAAGCGCATGAACTCATGGTTTTCAAACTTTTCGACAAGCCCTTTCGCCTCATACCGTCTTACCTGCTCGTCTAAAGCGTATAACAGCTGCTGACCGGTCGAGGCACCGCAAAACACTGTGCGATTGTACAATGTGCCGCCAAATCTTCTGACATCGAGAGTTCCCTCAGGAGTGCGATTGAAGGGGCAGCCAAACCTGTCCATCATATGAATGATCGAAGGAGCAGCCAAACACATCTCCATCAC
>JBKEAL010000239.1:0-1237 GCA_047972195.1 Parachlamydiaceae bacterium | reverse complement strand
AACTTTACCTGCCAACATGAAAGCAACGCACAAGTCATTATTCGACCAAACCCTACAAGGGATCCATCGTTTAGACAAGCCGGCGTTCAGCTTCCAAGGTCACCCTGAAGCAAGCCCTGGCCCACATGACTGTGCCCCATTGTTCGATCATTTCATCGAACTTATCGAAGCATCTAAGAAGTAATTAAGGAGCGAAATAATGCCTAAACGTACGGATATTAAAAGCATCTTAATTATTGGTGCTGGTCCGATTGTGATTGGTCAAGCCTGTGAGTTTGACTACTCAGGTGCGCAAGCTTGTAAAGCCCTTCGTGAAGAAGGCTACCGTGTTATTTTGGTGAACTCTAACCCAGCGACCATTATGACTGACCCATCAATGGCAGATGCAACCTATATTGAGCCGATCACTTGGCAAACTGTTGCACAGATCATTGAGAAAGAACGCCCAGACGCAGTTCTTCCGACTATGGGTGGTCAAACTGCATTGAACTGTGCCCTTGCACTTGATGAGCATGGCATTTTAGAAAAATTCAATGTTGAATTGATTGGTGCGACCAAAGAAGCGATCGAAAAAGCGGAAGACCGTAAACTTTTCGATATCGCGATGCGTAAAATTGGTCTTGAATGTCCAAAAGCTGACATTGCCGAGTCAATGGAACAAGCTTTAGAAATTCAAGCACGTTTCGGCTTCCCAGTGATTATCCGTCCATCATTCACCATGGGTGGTTCAGGTGGCGGTATCGCATACAACAAAGAAGAATTCATCGAAATCTGTGAACGCGGTTTCGATCTTTCTCCAACGAAGCAGTTATTGATTGATGAATCTTTAATTGGTTGGAAAGAGTACGAAATGGAAGTTGTTCGTGACAAAAACGACAACTGTATTATCGTATGTTCGATTGAAAACTTTGACCCAATGGGCGTGCACACAGGTGACTCAATCACTGTAGCGCCGGCACAAACCTTAACGGACAAAGAATACCAATTGATGCGTAACGCTTCTTTAGCGGTACTACGTGAGATTGGTGTAGAAACTGGTGGTTCAAACGTACAGTTTGGTATTTGCCCAAATACTGGTCGTATGGTCATCATCGAGATGAACCCACGTGTATCTCGTTCATCTGCGTTGGCGTCTAAAGCAACTGGTTTCCCAATTGCGAAAATTGCAGCGAAACTTGCTGTAGGTTATACCCTTGATGAATTGAAAAATGACATCACTGGTGGTACAACTCCTGCA
>JBKEAL010000188.1:0-1538 GCA_047972195.1 Parachlamydiaceae bacterium | reverse complement strand
CGCATCAGAAACAGCGCGCGCTCCGGCACCGAGAACCAGCTCGAACTGTCGATACGTTTGCTAAAGTCGAGATGTTCACCGGGCACGCTAAACACTTCGCGAATCGCGGGTTGCACGTCCTGCCAGCGGCGGGCGACCTGAAAGCCGAGAATCATCTTTGGCTTACCGTTCTCCAACTGCGCGTGATGGCCGATTTCAACCATGGTCATGCGCATGCCACCATCAAGTCCTTGCTCGAAGTAGTTGGCAGCCAGAGTGGAATAGCTCAGCACCGTGATGGTGCCCATCGCCATCACCGCGCAGGCAAAAAATATTTTCAGGCTACGACGCAGTTTCATCATTGCCCTGCCGTTGTATGGCGAATCCGTAACCGGGAAGAGTGTGAATCAATGGTTCTAATCCCTCTTTGTCTATCTGTTTACGCAGGTTGAACATGTGTACTTTGAGGCTGTTGCTGTCCGGTTGCTCATCGCCCCACACATTCAAAACAATCTTCTCCCGTGATACGCCCGATGGGTATTCACGCATCAGCAATTCGAGAATTTTAATCGCAATAGGCGAGAGTTTGATCTCCTGCCCGGCGCGCGTCACTTTGCGCTGCGCCATATCCAGTTCCAGATCGGCGACACGCAATTTCGACACCTGTCCGCTGCGGCGCTTCGCCAACACCTGAATGCGCACCATCAGCTCTTCCATCGCAAACGGTTTGACCAGATAGTCGTCCGCACCATGGCTAAAACCTTTCAGTTTATCGTCCAACGTATCGCGCGCGGTCAGCATCAAAACCGGTGTTTCAATTCCGCGTTCACGAATACGCTCGCATACCACCAAACCTTCTATTTTGGGCAGATTGAGATCGAGTACAATCACGTCGTAGCGATTTGCCATGATCAGGTTGTAGCCAACTTGTCCGTCGGCGGCGAAATCGCATTCGATCTCTTCCAGAGACATATAGTCAATCAAAGCGGTGGCCAGATCGATATCATCTTCCACCAATAACGCCTTTAACATTCCTTTTTACCTACTGCTGTTACGGATAAGGGCTTTGCTGAATCTTTCGACCTGAAGGTCACTGTGCAAGACCGAATGGCGCGCGTGACGCTTCATTCTTGCGCTCTGCTTTACATCATAGCGTAACTGAATGATGCCAAAGAAAAAGGCAGGTCAAAGCCGACGAATTTTTTTGTCGTACTCAAGCGTAATGGAACGTGGGTTAAGACCGGGTTAACCGAATGCAAGACGCCCGGTCAAAACCGGGCGCTTAAGATACTGGCAGATTAGAACTGATAACCGAGTTTCAGCTCGATGGTGCGTTCCGCGCCATACCAGCTGTTCATGTTGTTGTAGCAGGTGTAGTACGCCTGATCGAACAGGTGGCTGGCGATAAGATCCGCACGTGATCCTTGCAGTCGTTCACTCACGCTGCCGAGATCGTAACCCAGTGTCAGGTCTTCTACGGTGTAATCCGGCACTTTTCCATGTGTATTGGTCGAGTCCATGTACATTTCGCCGACATAGCGCGCGCCGCCGCTCACTAT
>JBKEAL010000157.1:0-18399 GCA_047972195.1 Parachlamydiaceae bacterium | reverse complement strand
AGGTCATTTGAAAACAGTCGGGGCTGACGTAAATTCCTACCACGGAATCTCGAACAAGCTGATTGATTGGTTTCTCACCTTCGAGGTGGTCGACATTATCTAAGCTAATGATGATCCCTTTGGCGTTATAAGTGTGTGCTTTACTCTCGGATTCCTGATAGGGGATCTTCTTGTCATGAAAATATTTACGAATGATTTTTCCTTTGAGCTCAGAAGAGATATCAGAATGTTCTTCTAAATCCAGAAAGGTTAAAATTTTTAAGATATTGATTTCGATAACTCCTAACGGCAGGTTGCAGATTTTAGCAATTTCTTCCGTTGGAATTACTGTCGTGCGGTGTTCAGTCCAAAAGTCTAATAGCGCCTCAAGCTCTTGCGCGTGAACTACGCGACCCATCGATTGTTTAATGAGACCTGAGCAATATATTTCAACATTTTTTATTCTGTTATGACGTGAGAATTTGTGCAGTTGGATTAATTCATTTACGTCTAACTTCGTTAGAATATCCAAAAAAAATCCTGTCACTAGTGTGGTTTTAAGCACATTAAAAACTTTAAGGGAAACGGAGTCACCTAGATCGATTACGTCATGTTCATCCAGTTTCTTAATAAATTTAGGGTTTGCAAGAACTAATAATGTTTTATTGAAATGACAGATTCGTCTATCGGCCACTTTTACTTGAACCGTTTCCAATAATACGACCCCAACTAATATTCTATTCTCAAAAAGTACCTGGTAAGTTTTCTGAGCAAGTTCGTAGAGAGGTGCGGGTTCGAGTAATAACCCCATAAGATCTACAATTTTCGAAGCGGCAAGCTTGTCTGCGGCTTTTAGCCATTCCAGGCGTCGAGGGTCTGTTAGTTGTTTAAAAAATCTCTCTACAGAGGCGATAGATTTTTCTTTCTTCAAGGTTTTTTTTAGTATTGCAAGGCGATCATAAGTGATCAGGTTGTTTACAGGCTTGAGGCTCATTTTGCTCCATTTTGGGTTGGTATAACGGTTATTTATATCCTCATTTGACAAATTTGCAAAGCCGGTCCTAATATCGGTGCATCACTTTGAGGTGTAATAATGAATTTTGAGTTGGCGAAGCACGCAATTGAAGAGCTGATCGCTGTCGGAGTTAAGGAGTGGATCGTTTGTCCGGGAGCGCGCAATGCGCCGTTAGTGCAAGTGCTCCTTCAGTCTCAGGAAATTTTATCATTTTGGCCGGAAGAGCGCTCTGCGGCATTTTATGCGTTGGGTAGGTCTAAGAGGCTGCACCAGCCGGTTGCCGTGTTGACCACATCGGGTACTGCGGCAGGGGAATTGCTTCCTGCTTTAATGGAAGCCTACTATTCGGCAATTCCATTAGTGGCAGTTACTGCGGACAGGCCCAGGCGTTACCGCAAAACAGGGGCTCCACAGACAGCTGAACAGATCGGTCTTTACGGAATCTATGCTGACACGCGATATGACCTGGAAGGGGAGGAGCGCTGTAGCCTTGCAGATTGGGATAGAATGCGTCCGATCCATATGAACATCTGCTTTGAAGAGCCAGATAGGAAAGTTCAAGAAATTAAACTTCAGGCAAAAACGGCTTATACAATACCTAAAGAGCCGCTTCCTTCAACGGAGGGATTGGTCAGGTTCTTTAAGCGCAGCAAAAATCCTCTGATTGTGGTAGGAGGGATACCCAAAAAAGAGCGCAGTGCTGTGTTTAAGTTTTTGATGGAAACTCAGGCTCCTGTCTATTTAGAGGCGCCTTCAGGGTTGCGCGAGATCGATCAGCTTGCTTCCTTAAGGGTGTATGAACCTTTGCTAAAAGATTACGATGGCGTTTTAAGGATCGGACAGGTGCCGACTCACAAGCTTTGGAGAGAGTTGGAAATGAAAAAGGAGCTTTTGGAAGTGCTCTCCATAAGCTCTGAGCCATTTTCTGGCCTTTGTGCAACACCACTTATCCATGGAGAGATCGGTGCTGTGCTAGAAAGTTACGAAGATCCTGCAAAGCGTTTAGCTATGCCTGAAGAGTTGAAGGATAGGCAAAGCGAATTTCATGAAGCGTTAGAGAAGTTGATCGCTGAAGAGCCACTAGCTGAAGCTAGTTTAATCCATGAGCTATCGAAAAAGCTTCCGGTCGCTTCCCACGTCTTTTTAGGCAACAGTTTGCCTATCCGCGAGTGGGATTTGGCAGCTACATACCAGCCAAGAAACTTCGACATCACGACGGTGAGGGGATTGAATGGGATCGATGGACAGATCTCTTGCTTCTTAGGTTCTGCCGACCCAAAGTGCTTTAATACCGCAATCATCGGCGATTTGACGGCTCTCTACGATATGGCAGGATTTTGGGGCGTGAAACAGTTGCCACATCTGAATTTCTCTGTAGTGATCGTCAATAATCATGGGGGAAAGATCTTTGCAGGCATGTTTCCTGAAGAGAAGATCCAAAATACCCACACGCTTTCATTTGAACATCTCGCCAAGTTTTGGGGTATTCCTTACGAACAGTGGAACGAAATCCCTGAAAACGTGAACACTCAAGGACAAAATATCATCGAACTGTTGCCTGATCCTGTACAAACAGAGCGCTTTAAGCAGAAATTGAAATCCCTTCAGCTTGAGTTGCAGGCCGTGAAATGATTCTATTTGCTCTTTCAGGCTTCCTGGGTGCGGCAGATGACTGGCAGGGCGTGCCTGCTGAGCTGGAGCCGGATTTGCCTCCGGTTGGCTCTTTGCAAGAGTGGGCAGAGCAGTTCAATGCTTATGCGTCTGCATTCAAAGCTCCTCGCGTTCTGATCGGATATTCCCTGGGAGGAAGAAAAGCGCTGCATGCTCTACTAGATCGGGAAGATCTTTGGTCTCAAATGATTCTTCTCTCTACCCATCCTGGATTGCCTTCTGAAGAAGAACGCGAAGCACGAAGAGAACAAGATTTGATCTGGGCTGAGCGCTTTCTAACAGAGGATTGGGATGCGGTGATGGATGCATGGAATGCTCAGCCGGTCTTTGCAGGATCAATCCCAATTGCTAGGCAGATGGATCGAAAAAAGGCTGCGCATGAATTGACTGATTTCTCGTTAGGCAGGCAGCAGGATTTACGAGGAGCCATTGCCCAATTGGAGACCCCCATTCAATGGGTTGCAGGAGCCAAAGATCCCAAGTTCGCGCGGATTTCGGAGGAAATGGCGGAGCTGCATGTCCATTCGCAATCGCTGATTTTAAAAGAATTTGGACATCGCATCAATTTTCAGTTGATCTATGAACTGATTATGGATAAACTCCCGCGTGAGGTAAACAATGGGCACATGGAAAAAGATCAAAGACTATCAGGACATCAAGTTTGAAAAGACCGCTGACGGCATAGCGAAAATTACGATTAATAGGCCCGAAGTGAGAAATGCGTTTCGCCCTGAAACCGTTAAAGAAATGCAGGATGCCTTCCATGAGGTGCGCGAAAATCCTGACATTGGCGTCGTGATCCTCACCGGAGAAGGTAAGGAAGCTTTCTGCTCAGGCGGTGATCAGAAGATCCGCGGCGGCAAAGGCTATGTAGGGAAAGACGGCGTGCCGCGTTTAAATGTGCTTGACCTGCAAAAACAGATCCGTTCTTTACCAAAACCTGTGGTCGCCATGGTTGCAGGCTATGCAATCGGTGGCGGACACGTTCTCCATGTCGTGTGCGACCTGACGATTGCAGCAGATAACGCCAAATTCGGCCAAGTAGGTCCAAAAGTCGGCTCTTTCGACGGCGGTCTAGGTTCCAGTTATCTTTCCCGCATTGTGGGACAGAAAAAAGCGCGTGAAATTTGGTTTCTCTGCCGTCAGTATGATGCGCAACAGGCGCTTGAAATGGGACTTGTTAACCACGTCGTTCCTTACGATCGCCTCGAAGAAGAGACTCTTGCGTGGTGCAGAGAGATGTTAGCGCATTCGCCCATGGCGCTTCGCTGCCTGAAAGCGTGCATGAATGCAGATTGCGACGGCCAAATTGGTCTTCTTGACTTGGCAGGCGATGCGACCTTGCTGTATTACATGACTGAAGAAGCGCAAGAAGGCCGCAAAGCGTTTGTTGAAAAGCGTAAACCTGACTTTACTAAATACCCAAGGTTGCCATGAGAGAAGCGATCGGAATCAAGCCAAACAGCATCAAAGCGTGGATTATGGCATTCCGTCCGAAAACATTGTTTATTGCGGTTGCGCCTGTTTTAGTGGGATCATTTTTGCCGGCTCAAGGGTTGTGGAATCTCGATTATGTGGCCATGGGTTTTTCTTTGCTGACAGCTGTCTTTCTAACAATGGGCGCAAACCTCATCAACGACGCGCTTGACTTCAAAAATGGCCGTGATACAAAACAGAGAATTGGTCCGACAAGAGCTACTCAAAGCGGTCTTTTACCTTACAAGGCTGTTCTTACAGGCGGATTGATTGCTTTGAGCCTCGCAGCTCTCTGCGCTCTGCCTTTAATCTATAAAGGCGGACTGTTTTTGGCATTACTGACTGTGGTTTCGCTTTTAGCGGCTTACTTTTACACAGGTGGTCCGTATCCATTAGCTTATCAAGGGCTTGGCGAACTATTTGTATTTACCTTCTATGGATTGGCTGCAACCGGCGTTTCCTATTACTTGCAAACAGGCCGATTTGATATGACTGCATTGATCGGAAGCATCCAAATTGGATTGATGGCTTGCGTTCCCATCTCGATCAATAACCTAAGGGATATTAAAGAAGACCGAATGACAGGAAAGATGACTCTCTCGGCGCGATTTGGCCCAGACTTTGGCAGAATGGAGATCACAACGTTTCTGCTCATTCCCTTTTTGCTACATTTTTACTGGCTGTTTCAAGGCAGATACCTTTCCTTCATTTTGCCCATGACGACACTCTTCATGGCGATCAATATCGTGCGATGCATTTACAAGCATCCTCCGGGAAAGATCTATAACCGCTACTTAGGGGAGTCTTCTCTCTTGATGGTTCTTTTTGCCCTCCTTTTGCTATTAGGAACACTTTAGAGTGAAATTTTCCTACGCCTGTTATCAATTAAAACTGAGATCAGGCGGCATTCGAATAGGAGCGATACTGCGCATTCCCTTTGCTGATGGATCTTATGGCCATGCAGATTGCCACCCATGGGTTGAGTTTGGCGATCTCATTTTGGAAGAACAGTTGAATGCGCTAAAAAGAGACCAGCTTACACTTCTTTTACAGCGGTCATTGCATTATGCCAAACTAGAAGCTAAAGCTAGAAAAAAAGGCGTATCGCTATTTAAAGATCTATCTCTTCCTAAAAGCCACCTTCAGATTAATCTGGGCGATTCCTCCAGTTATCCGCTTCTTAAATTGAAATTGAAACCTCATCAAGTCGAACAGTTTTTCGATTGGGCAGACAATCGCGTTCTATGGCGGTTGGACTTCAATAGCAGCTTCACATCGGAAGAGTGCGAGCAGTTCTTAAAGAAAGCCAAGCATTTCAACATCGATTTCATCGAAGATCCCTTTCCCTATAACGCCTCGGAATGGCATCGTCAGCAAAAGCAATACGACGTTGCTTTTGCTGAAGACTTTGAAGAGGGGAGTGAAGCGCAAGTGATTATTTGCAAGCCCGCTGTGCGAGAGATTCTTCAAACAAAAAAAAGACGGATCGTCACGACTTATATCGATCATCCAATCGGTCAACTCTCTGCACTCTATACTGCAGCAATAGATCCCGATTTGCAAAAAGAGCCCGGTGGTTTTTTTACACACACACTTTACGAACCCAATGCCTTTATCGATCGACTCAAGATCGATCAGGATAGATTACTGCCTCCAATAGGCATTGGCTGGGGGTACGATCAGGAGTTAGAGCAGTTAGAATGGAGGTAGATTTTCAAAACAGCCAATCCTATGTCCTTAAGAATCCCAAGCTCCCAAAGGAAACGCAATTTCCGGATGTCGAATTGCCTGCCCACGTCTGGATTGCCACTTCCGGAACAACCGGATCGATTAAGTGGGCGGCACTTTCTAAAGAGGCTCTATTGCTCTCAGCAAATGAAGTAAATACCCATTTTTCGATCACGCAACATGACATATGGCTTAATCCTTTGCCTAGCTTTCACGTCGGAGGCCTCGGTATTTATGCTAGAGCTCATCTAAGCGGCTCCAAAGTCATTCCCTTTCATGGATGGGCTCCAAAAGCATTTCACCATCAGATTTCTCTTACTAAAGCTACAGTGACAGCCCTCGTGCCCACTCAGCTATTCGACCTCATTGAAGCAAACTTGAAAGCTCCACCCACACTTCGCGCCGTCATCATCGGTGGAGGCCTCCTCGACCCATCTCTTTTTCAGAAGGCTCTCGCACTCCATTGGCCGGTAGCCCCAAGTTACGGCATGACCGAATGCTGCTCCCAAATCGCGACTGCGCTTCCGGGCCAATATCAGATGCAGATCCTTCCTCACGTCACCCTCAAAGGCAACCCCCTCAAGGTCTCCTCAAAATCTCTCCTCACAGTCTACTGGACCCAAGGACAACTCCACGACCCCAAAGAAGGAGAGTGGCTCCAAACGGAAGACCTGGTCGAAATCGAGAATAACCATCTTAAATTCCTGGGAAGAAAAAACGACTGGACCAAAATCCTTGGCGAAAACGTCCACCTCCTACCCCTCCAAGCTCTCTTGGACACTCTCGCCAAACCCCAAGGCATCGAGGCCTACCTCAAATTCCTTCCCGACCCACGAAAAGGTACCCGCATCGCCCTCGTAACCACCCACACAGAACCAGCCTCTCTCATCACCCAGTTCAACTCTAAAGTCATGCCCTACGAAAAAATCGACGATTGCATCCTCGTTCCCCGCATCGAAAAAACAGCTTTAGGGAAAGTGATTAAGAATTGACTTCGAGAATCAGGTTAATGCTAAGGCTATTTTTAGAGCCTTATCGACTTGCAGCATGGTCTCCTTATCTAAAGTTGCTAATTTTTTATCACCTGAAAAGAGGTAGACAGTTATTTTGCGATAGGGGTTAAGCTCTCTAGAATTGAAAAATCAAATGGTCAGCGTTGATCTGAAACTCATTTTTCAATTCTGGAGCGCTTGAGTCGCTTTACACCAGCCTCATTGACTTTGAATATCGCATATTTTTTTGCTGGATTAATTCAATTATGTTATGAAATTACCTTTCACTACTAGGAGGTGTAAATGAAAAAATGGTTAAGTTTTAGTCTTTTGACACTGCAGTGTTGTGCATTACAGGCTTGGGATCCTTGCTGTGATGATATCTGTAGCAACTATTATGCTGAAGCATCTTGGTTATATTGGCAGGCAGATAGCAGCAACTATGATTTTGTGAATATCACAACTTCCAATTCGACTTCGGAGGGAAATCTTTCTGAAAACAATAACTCCGAAAGAGATCTGAGTCAAAAAATGCCTTGGGATTCGGGATTTAGAATCGGTTTAGGATTTGACTTACCATGCTGGGGAATGGACGTAAAGGCAACGTGGACAGATTTTCATTCATCCGGGACCAAAAAGCTCCATGTAACTCAGCCTACAGACGATTCTGTTCAGTATTATACAAGACCATTTATGGATGGATCGTTACGCTTGGATAGTTCCAACACTGCAGAGTTGAAGGCAAAGCAAAAAATCTCTTTTGCTTTCGATCCCGTTAACTTAGAGTTTGGTAAATGGATCTGCTTTGATTGTGTGTCAATTGTACTTCGTCCACACATTGGCCTGCAATACTTACAGTATAAAGATCATCGCAAATTTGTTGATACATTTAGCTTTCTTGATGAAGGAAACTTAATTTCAGGTGAGGGTTATTCAAAAATGAAGCAAAAGTTCCAGGGATTTGGTGTTAGAGGCGGTTTCGACGCTAGACTTCCCTTATTTTGCGATATTAGCTTAGTCGGTAGTGTCGCAGCATCGATTGATTGGGGTCGTAATAAAATTCATTTTGATGAACAAGTTGATTCTATGTTCTCAAATGGTGAAGAAGGTAACCAATTCATTCAAAATTCAAATTTAAGCAAACATTATCATCATTCTCAAACTTTAATCGATTTAGGCATTGGCTTCCGTTGGGACACATGCTTGTGTGATTGCTATAATATTGAATTAGAAGCTCTTTGGGAGCAACATCAATTGATCAATGGATCTAAATTTTGGGCAAATCTCCAGGGTAATGAAGAATCAATAGGTTTTCATCCTGACATGAGAAGCGATTTGTCTGTTAGAGGTTTAACTCTTAAAGCTGCTGTATCATTCTAAAGTTCTTTTCCCCCAAAGAAAACATGAAGATGTTTTTTTAGGGGGCTTTTTCTTTGTGGTTTAAAAATAGCATATTTCTCTACTTTGAAGTGGACCCTTTTTTGGATTCATGTCATCCTCGATTAGAGGATACACATGCGGTATAGCAGTTGGGTTATGATCTCCTTGCCGCGGAGCATGTCGGTAAGGGTGACGGCTTCGTTGATACTGTGAAGCAGGTTTCCGTTGGTGAAAGGGGAAAAACCGATGCCTTCTATGCCCTCTTTGAGGTAGAAGCGGAGGTCGCTGGCGCCTTCAGTGATGAGGGGCTTGGCTGTGAGTCCATGTGCTGTGATGCAGTGGGCAAGGGCTTGGTAGAGAGAGGTTTCTTTTGTTGGTTGGGTTGTGCGCTCTTCTACGGTGGCTTCTACTTGGTAGGTGACTGAGGGGAAGGTGTGCATTTGAGTGTGCAGCCATTTCTTTACGTCCTCGATTTGCATTGAGGGAGGAATGCGAATGTCGATTGTTGCAGTGGCGCATTCGGATACGACATTTAGGGCGGTGACCCCTTCTTTAGATGTACCTGCTTGTAGGGAGGTGATGTTCATGGAAAGGAGGCTGCCTGCATCTGTGAAGGGTAACTGTTGCTGCTGTTGAGAATGGTAAGTGACTATGTGATTCAGTACCTTCACCAGCTCGTGTGAGGCGTTGAGGGCAGAGAGTTTTGATCCATGCGCCCTTTCCCCTTTTGCTGTAATGCGAATTTGCAGGGGTTTTCGTTCATCGACTTTGATGTACAAAATGGATGGGTCTCCTGAAGGGCAGCCTTCATCAATGGCGAAAACGTCCACCTCCTGCCTCTACAAGCCCTCCTGGACATTCTCGCCAAACCTCAAGGCATCGAGGCCTACCTTAAGTTCCTTCCCGACCCACGAAAAGGCTCCCGCATCGCTCTCATAACTACCCACACAGAACCAACTTCTCTCATTTCCCAGTTCAACTCTCAAGTTATGCCCTACGAAAAAATCGACGAGTGTATCCTCATTCCTTACATCGAAAAAACAGCTTTAGGGAAAGTGATTAAGAATTGACTTCGAGAATCAGGTTAGTGCTAAGGATATTTTTAGAGCCTTATCGACCTGAAGCATGGTCTCTTTATCCAGAGTTGCTATTTTTTTATCCAAGCGCTGTTTGTCGATAGTTCTAATCTGATTGAGGAGAACTTTCCCATCTTTGTTTTGCATGAAAATTTTTACCTGAAAAGGGTAGACCGTTTTGATGGAGGAAGTGATTGCAGCAACAGTTACTCGAGAGCTTGCTTCGTTGCCTTCGTCACACGAGATGATTAGACATGGACGGCATTTGTTGATTTCTGTGCCCAATGTTGGATCTAAATTGACCCAAAAGATTTCTCCGCGTTTAGGAAAATTACGCATCCCACTCCTCGCCATCTAAAGCAGCCCAATCGTCCATCGTTTCCTTTAAGTTCGGATCGTTCTCGGCGTCTCTAAAGGCCGCCTTTAATGTGTCATGCTTTTCAGTTAATGCTTTTTCGATCGCTTTTGTGACAAAACGGCTAAGCCCTCTTTTCTCTACGCGGCGATGCAAGGCTATGTTGATATTTTCAGGTATAGAAAATGTAACGTTTACTGTTTTCATCAGTCACCTCCAAATATTATTATATTATACACAATATATATTGTCTACATAGAATGCTCTCATCAATCGGCATGCAAAATGCATACACTCTTTCGGGGGTGGTTATGACAAGAATAAGTAATGTAGATTCATTTAAAACGGTGGATGGTTTCATTCAGGCTCTCAAAACCGCAACAGTTAAGAAGAAAACATTCGGAGGTTACACCGTTTCCTTAAAGGTTGATGTGAAAGGTGAAAATAAAATCATCAAAGTCTCGCGTAACCAATTAGCCAAACTCGCACTAAAATTAGCAATAACTACAGAAGAAGAAGTTGGTCAATTCCTAGATCTTAAGCAGGCTTTGGACGAGCTAAACATAAAAGGCAAAGGTGGTGGTGGCCGTGTCACCAAGTTCAAACAAAAAGTGGGTAATGCATTCTTCAAAATGCGCCACGGAGCGGATCGAGCTACTAAGTTAAAGAATAGAGCTGAAGAGCTAGACCCGAATGAACGTGATATGCCGCGGGGCACCATAAATGATGGTGATATCCTATAAGTTAGGCAAGGTCATTTCTTCTACAAAATTGTAGAAGAAATGACCTTGATTTGGTCCAATTCTGGATAAAAACAAGACTCTTTCTCTGCAATTTTACTCATTAGTGTATACACAAGCAGTATAGCAGTTGAGTTATGATCTCCTTGCCACGGAGCATGTCGGGGAGGGTGACGGCTTCGTTAATGCTGTGAAGCAGGTTTCCGTTGGTGAAAGGGGAGAAACCGATGCCTTCTATGCCTTGTTTGAGGTAGAAGCGGAGGTCGCTGGCGCCTTCTGTGATGAGGGGCTTGGCTGTGAGTCCTTGGGCTGCGATGCAGTGGGCAAGGGCTTGGTAGAGGGAGGTTTCTTCGGTTGGTTGGGTTATGCGCTCCTCTACGGTGGCTTCTACTTGGTAGGTGACTGAGGGGAAAGCGCGCATTTGAGTGTGCAGCCATTGTTTTACGTCCTCGATTTGCATTGCGGAAGGAATGCGGATGTCGACTGTTGCTGTGGCGCATTCGGATATGACATTTAGGGTGGTGACCCCTTCTTTAGAAGTACCTGCTTGGAGGGAGGTGATGTTCATGGAAAGCAGGCTGCTTGCATCTGTGAAGGGTAACTGTTGCTGCTGTTGGGAATGGTATGTTACTATGTGGTTCAATACCTTCACTAGCTCGTGTGAAGCATTGTGGGCAGAGAGCTTCGATCCGTGCGCCCTTTCCCCTTTTGCTGTAATGCGTATTTGCAGGGGTTTTCGTTCATCGACTTTGATGTACAAAATGGATGGGTCTTCTGAAGGGCAGCCTTCATCAATGGCGTAGCCAACATTTAGCTCTTTGAATTCTTGGGTTTCAAGAAGCAGTTTTGCTCCGCCATAACCGCCGCGTTCTTCATCCGGGACGGCAATCAGGTGGATCGTGCGTTGAGGTTGCACACCGTCGTCTTTGAGTGCCTTTAGTGCGAAATAGTGGATGACTCCGATGCCTTTCATGTCTTGGGTACCGCGTCCGATCACTTGGTTTTGATGGATCTCTCCCGCAAATGGGGGAGCTATCCAGTCGGCAGTGTGTGGAGCAGGAACTACATCCATGTGGTGGTTGAGCACTAAAGAGGGCAAAGCAGGTGCTCTACCCTCATATGTTATGATAAGTGCCGGAAAACCGGACGATAGCTTAATTTTTTTCGTTTTAAATCCATCTTGCGTCGCCTGTTCTATTAGAAGAGCGATCGCTTCTTCATAACGAGGGACAGGATATACAGTCTCAATTTGGATGTACTTTTGAAAAAAATCGATCATTGCGGCAACTCCATAATTAACACGTTTCCATAACCTGGAATGGATTCACTATCCAGCCTTGGTTTGCATACTTGACTGTTGAGATCAAAGGTTGGCATAAAGGCTTTATAGCGGTAGTGCAGCACCTCTTTTGGCACAACGCCGGTCAGAGATTTAGCAAATACTCTAAATGCTTTCAGAATGCTAGGTGTTCGGCTTGTGCCTTCGCCCCTATCATCGTAGTCATTGAGATGAGTTAAACCATAGAGAAGAACTAGGCGCTTTGCTTGCTTCTCTTGGATTAACCTTTTAGCATCTTCCCTGATCAGCGCAAAGGCTCTTTGAGTGAGCTCGGGATTGATCCTCTGACCTCTGTGGCTATTTTTGGTAAAATCAGCCCCATCATAGATGCAGAGATCCCTCTTGTTATAGAGTTGAGGGGGTGGATCGGACAGTTTGCGTCCAACAGCTCCTGTAAACGAAAAGGCATCCACTAAAATGCCGTTTACACAGCGAATCTCGTTCGCCATCATATCATTCTGCTCCTCAACATTTTTTAGGACAAAGAGCTTTTTGTAACCCACAACAGATCCCTGATCTCGAGCTACAAAAAATCGCCCGTCTTTAATAGCAGATTCAATAGTGCCTCTTCTAAACTTGTGAGGTAAAATCACAATTTTCCTGTAGTCAAGGATCCCTTCGGTCGACATCAGCATGTCAATGCCGTCGGCATCTTTTTCATTAGCTTTTGCAAAAGTAAAAGCTTCCTTTATTTCTATGGGATCATAGTAACATCCTGATGAACCCACGATTGATAAACTTGTTGTCATATTTTTTCTCCTTTATTATTAGACTTCTTTCGAAACTCCATTTGGTTGTTAAAATGGCTCTTTTCGGTATCTTTTTCGCAAATTTTCTCGACCATATGCTTACATATGCTCTCAAAATTTTGAGAAAAATCTGCTCGAAAATAGCTCAATTTAAAAACCAAAGCGAATTCCGAAAGAAGTCTCTTATTTAGCTTCCCTTTCTCCCCACATTAGAGAGAATTTCAGGGTGCATATGTGTAATGTTACACCGTTACATTAATACATGCAAGATGTATTTTTTTAGGAGTCATTTCCAACGGATTGATTAAACCGCTCATATCTTAGCTGTATTGATCAGCATAACTTATGACGAGGTTCATAGGTTGCCGGAGAGCCTACTTAAACCTAGCTGGAAAGATCTGATCTGTGGGATATGAAGTTTAGTTTTAGGTGTTTTTGGAGGAGATGAGGGTCGCAATCCCACCCATTAAGGGAGTGATGGAGACTTTTTCGAAGCCTTGTGACTGAAGTTGTTGAGCGATTTTTTCGGGTTCGATGAATTCCTGGATGCTTTTGGAGAGGTAGTTGTAAGCGTCTTTTTGCTGTGTCATCAGTCCACCGAGACTGGGGAGGAAGCGGTTCAAGTAAAAGCGGTGGAGGGATTTTAAGGCGCGGTTTTTTGGTTCGGTGAGTTCGAGGATGGAAAAAGTTCCTCCGGGCTTTAGCACGCGGTGCACTTCGCTAAAGCAGGAGGCCAAGTCGACGACGTTGCGGACGCCATAGGCGACGCTTGTGCAGTCTACGGAGTGATTAAGTAATGGGATTTTTGCGGCATCGGCTTGGACAAACTGTAGCTTGTGGCCTTTTGTTTCAAAGGGAGAGCGCTTGTTTTCTGCGATTTTCAGCATTTCCGGACAGAAGTCTAGGAGTATGGCGTTCTTGGGATTTTTGCTTGATTTGAGCCAGCGGTAGGCGATCTCACCTGTTCCTGCGCAGAGGTCGAGTAGCGTCTCACCTTGAAGGGAGTTGGTGAGCTTCTGATTCCAGATTCTATGAATTTGAAAAGAGAGAATGCCATTTGTCAGATCGTAGCGGTTTGCAATTTTTCCAAAAAGCGCCTGAACTTGTTCCAGGTTGCGCTTTTGGTACTGACTACTCATCTTTTTTGTCCTTACGACAGATTTCACAGGTTGTCGAAGTACCGCAAGAGTCGTCTTTGTCTTTGTTGGCGCCGCGGCCGCAGGAGCCACGGATTTTAGATTTTCCTGTGATCAGCCAGCCGATCGCAAGTCCTAGGATTGCGAGCAAAACGATGACAGAAGCAAGTAGGATAGTGAGTGGAAGTGCTTCCATTTTTATTCCTCATCGTAATCGTCTTCGTCGAAGCTTTCCTCTTCCTCGACGACAACGGCTTTCGGTTGCGCTTTGGTTGCAGTCTTTTTCACAGACCGTTGCAATTTGACAGGGATGTAGTCGACCCAAATAGGGGAGCTCCACGCCATATGTCCATCTTCCTGAACGGCTCTGATGTAATAGAACACGAAGGGTGGCTTCTTGTCTTTTGGCTTGATGCACACTTTTTCTAAGGATTCCATATCGTCATAGGCGAACTTAAAGGAGTAGCCTTCATCCGGTTCATAAGTATGGATCACTTTACCGTTGCGAAGGATTTCTACTTTCACAAGATCAGCTGTACCAGCTACAAAGCCGGTCAGGTGGCGGTTGATCATGAATCCAGGCTTTTCAACAGTTGAAAGCTCTTTCCCCATTCCATTTCCAGCAAGCTCTAGGCCAAGTAGAATGCGCTCGCCGGTTGTTGCATAGCAAGAGCGGTTATAGAGGGCTTCTGCAATCGCCTGACGCGTGTGTTCTGTAGCCATAATAGCTGTCAAGCCTGGTGGATACTGCTCTTGGCCGCCGTCGTAAAAGTCTGAATAGATGCCACGGTCATCCAATCCGCCTCCTACAAAACCAAAGCGGCAGTTGTTCAATAGTGCTTTTTGGATGGAACCTTCCACACTTTCCTGAATCCCTGCCTTACTTGATGATTTGATAGGAACTTCGTTTCCTTCTTTTTTCAAGCACTCGGAAGATCCCCATGAGTTGTAAATCTCAACGACGCGTTCAAACTGAGGATCCCAGTTTTTGAAGTCGTATTCATACTTCTTGGCCATGGTAAAGGAAGGGATAGCGATCATCTCTTTAGGAGAGGAGCTTTTGTAAATCTTATCGATCGTTGCGCCTTTATTTTCTTTTTTGCGCGGCAACTGCTTGGCTTCTTTAAAGAATAATAGCTGTTTGATGCCTTCTTTGTGAGGCGCTCCAACCCATTGAACACCTGAAAATGTGATGAAGCGGTCATCTTCGCTAAATTCAGTCAGCGTCTGATGGATCGCCTTCCAGTTATCTTGAGAGAGTTCATCTGAATCTTCAAAAGGCGAAACGGAATAGAAATTCATTGCCTTTTCATCCCTAAAGTGTCTTAAACAGCTATCGATGTTTTCTGTTGAGTCGTAACGCTCCGATTCTCCGTGGAGCAGCCCCCAATATAGATGCTTGCTATTGTCGTTGAAGCATTTGATCGGGAAGGAGCGAAACATCTGCTTTGTTTTCGGGTTTTTCAGGCAGATCGTATAGATGCCCTCTTCATTAAAGTAGAGATTGGGGAGGGTGATAAATCCTGTTTCCGGAACAAAAAGCTTCCAGTTTAAGTTGTCGCGGATGTTTTCGTAAGAAAGTTCTACCAGAGTGTCTTCCGGGGCATTATTTGTGAGGTTTCCAAACTCGTCTTCAAAGCGCAAGATGATGTCGAATCGTTTGTTCTTCACGACGAAAGAGGGTGTTAGGAGACGGATTGTTTGCAGAGTGCTGCCGCGGATGTCGAGAGTGAACACCTCCGGTTCGCTATATTTCCCTTTGCCAGTTGGGTCGATGAAGAGATGGAAGGGGCGTCTGCGCTGTGTATTTTTTTGCGCATCAGTGCCTTTTGCAACCGCTTCTTTTCCGGTAAGCTTCGGAGAGCCAACTACGATGGTCAGTGGAGTTGCCGCGCTCACTTTTTCCGGCAAGACGAACTCATATTGAGGAACGATCTCATCTTTTGGTAAAACTTCCTTACCGGCGACCAGTTTTTTTCCTCCAATGACGAGGTAGATCAAATTTGAGGTTTTTTTGAGGTTGGCTGTTGGGGTTTCCCAGTCGATCTCTCTGCCGCGGCTCATCATGTCGAATTTCAGTTTAGACCCTTTCGGTAGATCTATGGAGGGGGTGTAGACAAACTGTATAGTATTTTTTTCTCCGGCTGAGACAACGGAAGGCTCACAGTAACAGATCGATCGGCGCATCAAGACTCCTCTTATGAATACTCGAAATTATACCGATCTTACATCGCGTAGTCAACGACTCGTTTTTCCCTGAAGAGAGAAACCTTGATTTTTCCTGGATAGACGAGCTCTGTTTCTATCTTTTTCGTAAGCGTTCGAGCAAGAGGCAAAAGTTCTTCATCCTGAACGAGATCGGGTTTAACCAGAATGCGAATCTCTCTTCCGGCCTGCAGAGCGTAAGCAGACTCGACTCCTTCAAATTCTTTTGCGATCTCTTCCAAGCGATGCAGGCGCTGGATGTACTCATCCAAAGCGTCGATACGAGCGCCTGGACGAGAGGCGGAGATCGCATCTGCGGCGCTGCAAAGAGAACCTTCTAAAGTGGTAGCTTCGATCTCATTGTGGTGGCAGCCGATGCCGTTGGCCACTTCAGCTGATTCGCCATATTTTAACGCTAAGTCTCTACCGATCAGAGCGTGCGTCCCTTGAATTTCGTGCGTGCACGACTTGCCGATATCGTGAAGTAGGCCGATTCTCCTGGCAAGCGAAGCATTAAGGCCAAGTTCTGAAGCCATTAATCCCATTAAATGGGAAACCTCGAGGGAGTGCTCAAGCACATTTTGTCCCAAGCTATAGCGGTATTTCAGTTTTCCAAGGAGAAGCATTAGCTCATGATGTAAATTTGGGCATTTGGCTCTGACTGCAGCGTCCTGGCCGAATTGATGGATCTCTGTCTCGATCTGCTTTTTGGCTTTTTCGACCGCTTCTTCAATGCGTGTGGGATGGATTCTTCCGTCAGAAATCAGATCGATGAGTGCGTTTTTTGCAATAGCGCGCCTTACGGGATCAAAACAGGAGACGACAATGGTCTGAGGAGTGTCATCCATTAGGAATGTAGCGCCGGTAGCTTTTTCCAGAGTGCGGATATTTCTTCCCTCTTTGCCGATGATGCGCCCTTTGATTTCT
Organism: Parachlamydiaceae bacterium; assembly: GCA_047972195.1. Taxonomy (GTDB): domain Bacteria; phylum Chlamydiota; class Chlamydiia; order Chlamydiales; family Parachlamydiaceae; genus CAZSDA01. The sequence continues at coordinate 1,631 of JBKEAL010000157.1, read as the reverse complement.
TCCGAATGGATCGGCACAGTGGATATGGTTGCTTCAGAAGTAGTTGATGCAGCCATGCGGTTGATAGCGCCGACGATGATGCGAGCCGCTTTGGAATTCACTTCACGTTCTGTTTCAAGCAGCTTGTTTTTAATAAAAAGCGAGCGCTCTACGGTTATTTCTGACTCTAGAGTTCTTAATAGTTCGTTTTTTGCTTCGTTCTGCGATAGTTTGGACAGAGATTCCAGCTCTTGGATTAACTTTTTCTTTTCTTGCTGAAGTCGGGCTTCCTCGTCGCGGATCGTTTGCTGTTTCTTTTCAAATTCGCTGTCGCGCTTTTCCGCATCAGTGTACTTTTTTTCCAACTGAGAAGAGCGTAGTTCTAGCTTTTCCTCTTTGGCTTTTAGGCGCTCTTCATCGCGAATGATCGCTTCGCGGTCTTTTTTTTTCTGAGTGTCTAGTGCGCGTTCAAATTGAAGTTCTTTTTCTTTGAGGTCGAGGTCGCACTGCTGCTTTTTCTTTTGAATGCTCTCTTCTGCTTGGGCTACGATTTTGTCTGCTATTCCTTGAAAGCCGCGCTTTTTTAGCACGACGAATCCCCAAAATAGGAGAGCGCCGAGGCCTAAGCCGGAAAGAGAGGATAAAATAATCTCAATTGTCATGCGGATACTTCTTTATTTTTACTTTTTCTATTCTTCTGTCATTGGATTTGACAACTTCCAGCTCGCACTCATCCAATTGCACCTTAAATCCCTTTTCGGGGATCGCTCCGGCTCTCTGGAAGATAAAGCCGCCAATAGTGTCGTAATCGCCTTCTTGAGGTAGAATAATGCCTAGATCGTCTTTTGCATCCATCACTGTCAATCGCCCGTCGACCAGATAGACGCCATCGCTTAACTTAGTGTAGAGGTCTTCTTCGTCGTCGTATTCATCTTCAATGTCGCCTACAATCTCCTCAAGAATGTCTTCGATGGTGATCATGCCGGCGGTGCCGCCATATTCATCTACGACAATGGCAAGGTGAGATTGCTTTTTCTTAAATTCTTGAAGAAGGTTGGAGATCTTCTTCGTTTCAGGTGCGTAGAGGATCGGTTTTAACAGAGATTCGATCGGAGCATCCAGAATGTTTTTGTTAGAGGGATCCACTTGGAATGCCATGTAGCGAGCCAATAGGTCGCGGAACATCAAGAGTCCGACGATGTGATCGATGCTATCTTTGTAAACTGGCACGCGGCTAAACCCTTCAGCTTGGAGCAGCTTAGCCGCCTCTCTTACAGATGTGGAGGTGTTTAGCATGAACATGTCGATGCGAGGGACCATCACTTCTCTTGCGATCTTATTTTGAAACCGGACCGCTGCTTCGATCATTTTTTTATCCTGCAGAGAGATCTTGGAGGAGAGTTCGGCATCTTGAACAATCTCGAAGATTTCCTGTTTCAATTCTCCAATCCGATCTGAAGCGCCCTTTTTATGAAGAGAGAGACCAAAAGCATCGGAAAGCTTAAAAAATGTGTAAGTGAGAGGCGTAACCAACGTTAGAAATAGAGACGAAGGGAGCGACATCAACCAGACTGTTTTAGGTGACGTTTTGGAAAATAGATAGGCTAGGTTTTCTGTCATTCCATAGTACATGATCAGCATTAGAAAAAGCA
>JBKEAL010000145.1:0-1234 GCA_047972195.1 Parachlamydiaceae bacterium | reverse complement strand
ATACTTATCAAGGAATAGATGCAGGGAGCACCTATTAGTAGCCGGATTGCTGCGAGTAAGACTATAACCCCGAAGGGCTTTGGCCCCTCGGGGTTTTTCTTTTGCTATCGCTCAAAAATGGCGTGTTATCCGTCGGCGGCGGACATAAAAAACCCGGTACACTGACCGGGTTTTTCGTGACTCATCCGTCGGGTCAGACTTTTTCCAGCTTGGCGTAAGCCGTCACCAACCACTTGATGCCTTCGCCATTAAAGGCGACCTGCACGCGGCTTTGCGGACCGCTGCCTTCAAAGTTAATGATGGTGCCTTCACCAAATTTCGGATGCTGCACACGTGAGCCGAGTGTAAAGCCGGTTTCGTTGAAGTTCTCTTTCACCGCGCTCTGGCTGAAACGGCCGCTGCTGGCCGGACGGCTGACTTGCGCTTTCATGCGCACTTCATCAAGGCAGGTTTCCGGCAACTCGCGAATAAAGCGCGATGGCTTGTGGTATTTGTCCTGACCGTACAGACGGCGCATTTCCGCATAGGTGATGTACAGCTTCTGCATCGCGCGGGTCATGCCCACGTAGCACAGACGGCGCTCCTCTTCGAGGCGCCCCGCTTCTTCGGCCGACATCTGGCTGGGGAACATGCCCTCTTCCACGCCCACCATAAACACTAGCGGAAACTCCAGACCTTTCGCACTGTGCAGCGTCATCAGCTGCACGGCATCGTCGAATTCATCCGCTTGCCCTTCACCCGCTTCCAGCGCCGCGTGGGTCAAAAACGCGGTCAGCATGGTCATTTCGTCCGCTTCTTCCGGTTTTTCAAACTGGCGGGTCGCAGTGACCAGCTCTTCCAAGTTTTCAATCCGTGCTTTGGACTTCTCGCCTTTTTCCTGCTGGTACATATCAAACAGACCCGAGGTCTTGATCACATGGTCGGTTTGGCTATGGAGCGGCATCTCGGCGCTGTCATCTTCCAGCGCGTTCATCAGTTCAACAAAACGGCTCAGTGCCGAGGCCGCGCGGCCCGTCAGCACTTTTTCGTCCAGTAGCTGCACGCTGGCTTCCCACAAAGTGCAGCCGCGATCGCGCGCCGCAAAGCGCACGGTATCCAGCGTCTTATCGCCCAGACCACGGGTTGGCGTGTTGACCACGCGCTCAAAGGCGGTGTCGTCGTTGCGGTTGTTCATCAGGCGCAGATAGCTCAGCGCATCTTTGATTTCCTGACGTTCGAAGAAGCGCATGCCGCC
>JBKEAL010000107.1:0-1044 GCA_047972195.1 Parachlamydiaceae bacterium | reverse complement strand
ATGGTGACAAATGAAGGGCAATGGTTTCATGCTCTTCAGCGGCACTACTTAGCATCGGTTGAGCTGGTAAAGTTGCCAATAACGGCATTAATGCGAGCATTGGGATAATGGCAATATCTTGAAATAACAGCACTGAGAAAATAGATTGTCCACCGGAGGTGCGGGTCAGTCCGTATTCGTTTAGTACTTGCAAAACAATGGCGGTTGAACTAAGTGCAAGAATCAAGCCAATGGCAACGGCATATTGCCATGGCTGTCCAAATAATATAGCAATGCTGGTGATTAACCCTGCGGTAATGATAACCTGTGCTCCGCCAGTGCCTAAAATCGGAACTTTTAAATTCCATAACATCGATGGTTTTAACTCAAGCCCAACGATAAATAGCATCAACACCACACCAAACTCACCAAAGTGTTGTAAGGTAACGGTGTCTTTTACCAGCCCAAGAACCGGTCCGATTAAAATTCCGGCAAATAGATAACCAAGCACCGAACCCAAACCCAAACGATGCGTAATCGGAACTAAAAAAGTAGAAACCCCAAGAAAAATTGTGGCACCAATGAGAAAGGTCTGTAAATCCATTAGGCTATTTCCTCCGGATTTTTAATTGCTTTGTTAACAATGGTATTAATATGACTTGCCTTATCCAACATCGCAAAGTCAAAGAAACCATCGCGCATGGCAATCAATACACGCCGATATTCTTCACAGACATAATCCAGCCGGTTACTGGAAATATCATGTTGAATCACGCCGTCAACAACAAATGGTGGGTGCCAATGCATTTTTGTTAGCCTTGCCATCAAACGAGTGGGCGTAAATAAGTCGTTAAAATCAGTATCACTGAGAGTTCCGTTTTTATATTGCTCTATCCCAGCACCCATTGAGATGACATGAAAAAAGTGTTTATCTTTTAAATGATCCCCACCCCTACCATAAGCAAATTGATGCTCAAGAACAATGTCTTGCCATTCTTTTAAAATTGATGGGGTTGAGTACCAAAACAATGGGTGTTGAAAGATAATAATGTTGTGCTTTTCGAG
>JBKEAL010000066.1:0-1957 GCA_047972195.1 Parachlamydiaceae bacterium | reverse complement strand
CTTCGGGCTAAGTTAAAAGCTGACTCAAGTTCATCTTCTGTTCTAACAATTTGCATGCCTTTCCCGCCACCACCAGATGCCGCCTTAATGATAACTGGATAGCCGATCTCTAAACATGTTCCACGTGCAACATCTAAATTAGTTACTTCGCCATCAGATCCTGGAACAACAGGAATGCCCGCATCTTTCATGCTTTGTTTAGCGACAATTTTATCGCCCATCATGCGAATATGTTCAGGAGTAGGACCAATAAAAGCAAGTCCATGAGCTTCGACCATCTCAGCAAAATCGGCATTTTCAGATAAAAAACCAGATCCAGGATGCACAGCCTCAGCTCCTGTAATTACGGCGGCTGAGATAATTGTCTGCATATTTAAATAGCTATCAATAGCTGCTGGAGGGCCAATACATATAGCTTCATCAGCAAGGCGAACATGCATTGCATCGCTATCGGCAGTTGAATGAACAGCCACGGTTTTTATGCCCATCTCTTTACAGGCCCTATGGATGCGCAGTGCAATTTCTCCGCGATTTGCAAGAAGGATTTTTTCAAACATATTTTATCTCCTTATTCGATAATAAGAAGGGGAGAGCCAAACTCTATTGGTTCACCCGCTTCGACAAAAATTTGCGAAACGGTTCCAGATTTAGGAGCTTTAATTGGATTGAATACCTTCATCGCCTCTATGAGTAAAAGCGTATCGCCTTCTTTGACTTTAGAACCAATAGTTACAAAATCATCGGCATCAGGATCAGGCCTTGTGTAAACAATCCCAACCATCGGAGCTGAAACAACGCCTGGATGGTTCTCTGGTGCTATAGAAGCATTTATTGAAGCTTGTGGGTTCGGTGTAGCTTGCTGGGTAGGAGGGGATGATGGAGCGGCTATAGTAGAAGCAGCTATTGGAGAAGTGATTTGAGCAATCTGAATTTCTTTCGCTAAACGAATTTGCATGTCATCTTTTTCGATTTCAATTTCGGTCAGTCCGCTTTCTTCTATAATCTTAGCAAGCTCTCGGATGAATTCTGATGTACTTAAGTTTTTTTCCATAAAATAAAACTCCCAATTAATATAATTTTATATTTATATCATTTATACAGGATTTTCCCATAAAAAAAACCACTTTTCTTGGAGAAAAGTGGTTTTTTTACTTAAAAAATAACGATATTACATAAAAGCTTTATAAATAATAAGAGCAATTAATACAGGGATAATAATCCCAATTAAGAACCGCCAGCTACGTAAAAAAGCTGATGAAATTGAGCTGCCAGATTGGATTTCATTATGAATTTTATCCCAAATGCCCCAGGCCGAAAAGAGGCATATACCCATGCCACCTAATGGAATAAGAAGCTTAGTAGAAAATTCATCATCAATGGCTGTGAGTAAGTCTGTAGGCTGATCCATCCAAGGCCAGGCAAAGGTAATTGGGTCCATTCCTAAAAGTTCATAACCCCCTAAGCTTAGAGATATTGGAATCCCAATCAAAAAAGCGGCAACATAAACAATGCTTACAGCAATAGCTTTAGGCATCTTAAATGTTTCGGCAAACCATGCTGCAACTGCCTCTGCAATGGAGATATTAGAGGTTAAAGCTGCAATGGTGAGCAATGCAAAGAAAATAAAACCAAAAATATAAGGTAGGCTAGCAAATACCTTAGGTAAAGTTACAAAAACTAAACCCGCACCAGCATTAACTGTTTCAGCTCCAGTTGCAGGGTCAATGGTTTGCATGCCAAAAGCAAATACAATGGGTAAGGTCATAAAGCCAGCTAAAATAGCAATAAATGTATCAGCAATCGCAACCGTAACCGCTGCTTTGGGTAAATTTTCTTTTTTATCTAAATATGAGCCATAAGTCATCATGAGTAAAAAACCAATAGATAAAGAAAAGAAAGCATGAGAAAGTGCGACTGATGTTACAGTAAAAAACCGACCTTCAATTTTGCTGAAATC
>JBKEAL010000046.1:0-1026 GCA_047972195.1 Parachlamydiaceae bacterium | reverse complement strand
TTGGGAAGGACTCCGACACCGGCATTCAACCAGGTGTGTTTCAGTGTTATCTTATTTGAGTTAAGGGAACACTCCACGCTTTTGGGATAAATCCGATAACCGCCTTTTTCAAGGAATTTGTTCACTTCGCCTTTAGCTCCGGATAAGTATCGCGCGGTTTCAATGTCTGTCCTTAAATCCAGATAATTGGCTTTTGTCTTCAGTGCAAGTTCTACCACATCTTTGTAATAGACGGGCCAACTGCTCCATTTCCCGTTTTCTACGCTACTAATGGTGGTTCCTCCCCAATAACAGGCTTCGGCAATAATAGGCGTTTGGGGAAAACGCGCCATGAACTGGTTTTGCTGGGTTACCGGAAAATAAGAACTCGCGTATCCGTCTCTGCGAGAAGTGAATCCGAGCTCATCGTAAACAACGGCTTCCTGCTTGCTGTCGCGCACACCAAAATTGATTACGTTGATTACCTTATCAAAAGCTTCGGCATAAGCTCGCACGATGCGGTTGTGGCTGTCGTATTTTTTAGCAGGGTTTTTGTACACGATATTATGCTCTTCACCCCACCAACCCAAACCGTAACTGTCAACATAGTCCACGATTTTGGGGTCATTGAACTTCGCGCCAAAGGCTTTTATAAACTTGACGTACTTTTCGAGAAAAAATTCGTCATCGGCATATGGGGTCTTGTTGGCGGGAAGCACATCGTAGGTTTGCGCGCTATCCAGTACATACTGAGGGGTAGCCGATTTCAGGTTGTCTCTGCCATCGATGTAGATTCTGAATGCCAGTCGCAGATTCCGATCCAACGCACCTTGTATAAGTCCCTTAAAATCGTCGTTGTACTCCCATGCGTATTTTCCTTCTTCGGGTTCCAGATCGGACCATCTCCATCGGATATAGTACACACCAGCGTATTTTCGGGCGGCTTCGTCTTGTAGATACCAATAGGTACTGGGCTTGTCCGTTTTTTTTCCGCCTTCGGAATAAAGCGTCCACCCCATGTATGGATTTTTAAGGTTACTTACCGAA
>JBKEAL010000017.1:0-10367 GCA_047972195.1 Parachlamydiaceae bacterium | reverse complement strand
ATGCTGTCCGATCCCAATTACTCCATTGAAGAACTCAATGCCATAGCTAACGGATATACCCGTTTGTTGGAACAAAGCAATGACGTTTTGAGTGAACTAAAAGGTGTAGTAAATATCAGTACACTTTCTCTTTCGGATAAAGACCGTATAGATGTAGTTAACTCCTGTTATGATGCAATGCTCGATTACCGAAATCTGGTTCGATACTATACAAATAAGAACATCGGTGTTTCGTATTTACGAGCCAAGAAAAAAGGGGAAACAGCCCGTGTGAATGCACTCTATGGTAATCCTTCGGATCGTTACTGGTAAAATCCTAAATAAGAAGAAATATGGATTTCGATCAATTTCATCAAACCCTGCGGACACTTTATGATCAGATGATGCCCTTATGTGGCAATATGATTGGGATAGCCAAAGGAATAGCAGGACTGGGAGCCTTATTCTATGTGGCATACCGTGTTTGGCAATCTCTTTCCCGAGCTGAGCCTATCGATGTCTATCCTCTGCTTCGTCCTTTTGCCATCGGTCTTTGTATTATGTTCTTCCCGTCTGTGGTGCTTGGAACAATCAATAGCATTATGAGTCCTGTGGTACAGGGTACAAACGGGATGCTGCAATCCGAAACATTGGATATGCAAAAGTATGCAGAGGTGAAAGACAAACTGGAATACGAAGCTATGAAGCGTAATCCCGAAACAGCCTACCTCGTAGACAATGAGATCTTTGAAGAGAAGCTGGATCAACTGGGCATTACCGATGTCGGGGAAATAGCAGGAATGTACATTGAGCGTGGATTGTATAATGCAAAGAAGTGGATACGGGAAGCTTTTCGGGAGATACTGGAAATAGTCTTTAAAGCAGCTGCATTGATTATCGATGTGATACGTACCTTCTTTCTGATTGTTCTTTCTATTCTCGGACCGCTGGCTTTTGCTATATCCGTCTGGGATGGATTTCAATCGACACTTACTCAGTGGATCACCCGATACATATCGGTTTACCTGTGGCTTCCTGTTTCCGATCTGTTCAGTACAATACTGGCAAGGCTTCAGTCCTTAATGCTCCAATCGGATATTGAACGGATGCAGACCGATCCAAACTTTTCTCTGGATAGCTCAGATGCCATTTACATAGTCTTTCTCATCATTGGTATTGTTGGGTATTTCACTATACCGACTGTTGCGGGATGGATTATATCCGCAGGTGGCATGGGTAATTTCGGTAAGAATGTAAACAATACAGCAACCAAAGCGGGAGCAATGGTTGGTGGTGTCGGAGGTGCTGCTACCGGAAATATTATAGGTAGACTGAAAGGACGATAGTTATTACGGAATATAATACAAAGCTTTTAATTGTCTGGTTGTGTATGAGTTTATGACATATTTCCAGTCCACGTGAAATATAGCACCTTGAACTGATATAGGGTGCTTGTAATCAAGATAATTTGTGGCGAAAAAAGGAGAACCGGTTCGCTCTTCAACCTCTTTTGGAGAATAGATCGGAGATAGGGTAAAGTTATAAAATGATCCTATTTTAATTTTCTTACTCTCTCCGTAATATAGCTTAGGCATATAATCTCTTTCTAAAATATAGAAGGTAGAGTCTCCTCTTTGAGCATGAATAATATATAGAGATTGTCGTTTCTCAGAGTCTTTTATTTTTTCAATATTTCTTATCTGATAGGATTCGTAATCATGAATTAGGTCTGATCTTAATATCTGTTTTTGTTTACAGGAACAAAATACAATAACAAGCAGGACTATAAAGAAAGTCACTCTTTTCATACTCATACTGATTTTTTATAAAGATATAAAATCATATTAATCATTAAAAACAATGGAATTTAAATCATTAAAAAATATCGAATCGAGCTTTAAGCAACTTCGCATCTTCGGCATTGTCTTTCTCTGCTTGTGTGCTGCTGTTGCAGGCTATTCCGTCTGGAGTGCCTACAATTTTGCAGAAGCCCAACGCCAGAAGATCTATGTGTTGGATAACGGAAAGTCTCTGATGCTCGCTCTTTCACAGGATCTGTCTCAAAACAGACCAGTTGAAGCCCGTGAACATGTCAGACGGTTTCATGAACTGTTCTTTACGCTGTCTCCCGATAAATCAGCCATTGAAAGTAATATCCAACGGGCATTGCTCTTGTCAGATAAGTCCGCTTTCAATTATTACAAAGACCTATCGGAGAAAGGATATTACAATCGGATCATCTCGGGGAATATCAACCAGACTATACAAGTCGATAGTATTTTCTGTGATCTTGAGGTCTATCCTTATCAGGTTATCACCTATGCCCGGCAGATGATTATCAGAGAGAGTAATATCACCGAACGAAGCCTTGTGACAACCTGTAAACTCTTGAACTCTGTCCGCTCCGACAATAATCCGCATGGATTTAGCATCGAAGCTTTCGAAATACGGGAGAATAAGGATTTAAGGGTATTGGACCGATAAGATGCTGAGCTATGAAAGAGCGAATTAAAGAACTCGGTTATTGGCTAGAAGATAAGCTCAAAGACCTCTGTGGGGAAATTACTCCTGATAAGAGATTGACCGTAATAGTCATTATGCATTTATTCTTTACGATATTGAACCTGTATTTCACATTTACGGCAATTAGTAATTGGGGACGGGAACAGGAGCGCAGGGATCAGTTAAAGATAGAACATATCAAACAGTTGGAACTGGAAAAATCAAAGTCTCAGAAATGGGACTTTGATTATCAGAATTTAGAATCTGAAATACCCAATAGTACTAATAACAAAACAGATCAATCATATGGCAGATAAACCAAAACTAAGTGAAGAGCAAAAACAAAAGCTAAAGAAATATGCGATTTTCGTATTAATGGCAATTGTTTGTGCAGGCTGTATTTGGCTGATTATCTCTCCATCGGAGAAAGATATAGCCAAGGAGCAGATAGGTATGGGCTTTAATGCCGATATACCTGATCCCAAAGGCGACGGTATCATTGGAGATAAGAAAGATGCCTACGAGCAGGAACAGATGAAAGAACGTCAAAAAGAGCGGATGCAGTCCTTACAGGGTTATGCCGATATGCTGGAAAGTTCCAAAAGTGAACGGGTGACTATTAATCTGGGTGATGAGCCTCAACAGGCAGAGAAGAAAGAGAAAGCACCGATTAATAATTCGGTATCGGCCTACAGAGACATCAACCGGACATTGGGTAATTTCTATGAAAAGCCCAAAGACGATCCTGAAAAGGAAGAGATGAAAAAGAAACTGGAGGAACTGGAAGCCAAAATGCAGGATAAGGACAATAAGCAGTCGGCAGTCGATGAACAACTGCTCCTGATGGAAAAATCCTATGAGATGGCTGCCAAGTATATGCCACAAAATCAGTCAGAGCCTTCAATGACAAATTCCAATTCTTTGAAAAACAAGATTGAAAATTATGGGAAAGATGGCTCTTCTAAAAATGGAAAGACAACAATCAGCCCTATCCGTCAGATGCAAAAGAATACGGTTTCATTATTGGCTCAGAACATCAGTAACGAAGAATTGTATCAAATCTATGACCAGCCACGAAACACAGGCTTCAATACAATGGATGGGGAAATTGGGGTAAGTAGTAAGAATACAATTTCAGCAGTTATCCATGATGACCAGACGATAATTGATGGACAAACAACCCGTCTGCGATTGACCGAACCATTGGTGGCAGGAACTACTCTTATTCCTGAAAATACTATTCTGACAGGTATTGCTAAAATTCAGGGTGAACGGCTGGATATACTGATATCATCTATTGAGTATGAAGGTACAATCATTCCTGTAGAAATGGTCACCTACGACACAGACGGACAGAAAGGTATTCATATACCGGGATCACTGGAGATGAATGCTGCCAAAGAGATTGTCGCCAATATGGGAAACAGTGTAGGAACAAGCTTTACGATGACTCAGAGTACTGGAGCACAATTGGCATCCGATCTCAGTAAGGGAGCCATACAGGGTGTATCGGCATATATGCAGAAAAAAATACGACAGGTTAAGGTTACCCTTAAATCCGGCTATCGGATTATGCTGATGCCCAAACAGTAAAGAGTTTGCAACTGAATTAAAACAAGTATTTATTAATTAAAGAAATAAAATAATGAAGAAATATATTATTGTATTAGCATTGATGCTGACAACGATTGTAGCTCATGCACAGAATGAGACAACACCAAAAGATCTGCAGGAAGATCTGCAACAGGTATTGAAGCCCACTTATGGGGATTATTACGAAGGACTAAGTAAGAAAATCACCTTTGATCGAATGATTCCTCCTTACGGATTGGAAGTAACTTTTGAGAAGACCGTGCATGTTATTTTCCCTGCTCCGATTCGGTATGTGGACTTAGGATCGAGTAATATCATTGCAGGAAAGGCAGGAAGCTCGGAGAATGTATTACGGATAAAGGCAGCCATCCGAGGTTTTGAAACCGAGACAAATATGGCTGTAATAACCGAAGAAGGTAGCTATTACACTTTCAATATTAAATATGCCGATGAGCCTGAGAAGCTAAATATTGAAATGAAAGACTTTATGCATGATGGTATAGCAACCAACAGACCGAATAACTCAATGGAGATTTATCTGAAGGAACTCGGCAGTGAATCTCCCCGCATAGTATACCTGATTAATCGCTCCATCCATCAGAATGACAAGCGAATTGTAAAACATATCGGCTCGAAGCGATTCGGTATCCAATATCTGCTCAAAGGTATCTACAGTCATAATGGACTTTTGTATCTACATACACAGATCAAGAACTCTACAAATGTTCCTTTTGATATTGACTTTATCCGATTCAAGATTGTAGATAAGAAGATGGTAAAACAGACTGCTGTTCAGGAAACGGTGATCTATCCGCTTCGAGCTTATAACTTCATCTCTCAGGTTGGAGCTAATCAGACGGAACGAACTGTCTTTACCATTGATAAGATCACGATTCCCAATGATAAGCAGTTGGTCATTGAACTCTTTGAAAAGAATGGTGGACGCAATCAAACCTTTGTCATAGAGAACGATGACCTGATACGGGCAGAGCAGATTAATGAGCTAAAGATTAAATAAGATCAGGGTTATAGACTCTTTTATTACACACGAATACAATAACAAAATGTATAAATATAAAATAGCTTTAGTATTCATATTGAGCCTTGTCCTGATCGGGCAGGCTCATGCCCAACGTTACTTGCCCGGACAAAAAGGTATTCAGGTAACAGGTGGTTTTGTGGATGGATTTAATCCGGAAGAGAAAGACGGACAGGCTTTCTTAGGTGGTATTGCTCTATCGACTTATACAAAGAATGGCAACCGATGGACTTTCGGTGGTGAATATCTGCAAAAGTCTTATGACTATAAGGATAAGCTGATACCTCTATCTCAGATAACAGCTGAAGGGGGGTATTATCTGAAATTCTTATCTGATCCGGGTAAAACAGTATTCTTCTCCGTAGGGCTTTCCGCTCTTGCAGGTTATGAAACGATTAATTGGGGGAAGGAACTGTTGTTCGATGGAGCAAGCATCACAACAGAGGATAATTTCTTAGACGGTGGTGCAGTCAGCTTTGAGATAGAAACTTACCTGACTGATAGGCTTGTATTACTGCTCAATGCACGGGAACGGGTGTTGTTCGGATCGGACATAAATAAATTCCACACACAAATCGGTATGGGAATTAAGATAATGATCAATTAGATGAAACGTTCAAAACCATCAGTATATTTGGTTGGAAGAAATTCGATGATATCATAGGTCGCAACCTTATTTATATAGAACGGATCAGCTTTCATAATTTCCAAAGCAAGCTCTTTTGTTGCTGCTCTGCAAAGGATAATAACTCCGTTACGGGGTTCTTGTCGTCCTGAAGCGATGAAATATCCTTCTTTATAATTTATATCCAGATAAGTGCGGTGCATACCCAGATATTTTTCAACCTCACTAAGCAGTTTCTGATAGGTTAGAACGAAAATAAACATAACATTCAAATTTAAAACAAAAGTAAAAAATAGAAATCGATATGAGAAGAATAGCATCATATATAATTTACACGATACTGATTGCATGTATCGCGTGTGCCTGTAGCGACGATATTGATATTCGCCAAAGCTATGAATTCAAGATTACTCACTTGCCTGTACCGAAAAAGCTGAAAGTTGGGGAGACGGCTGAGATTCGGTGTCAGTTGCAACGATCCGGAAGATACGATAATGCGAAGTATTATCTGCGGTATTTTCAGCCGGATGGTAAAGGTGAATTAAGAATGGATAATGGAACGGTATTTCTACCGAATGATACTTACGAACTGACTAAGGAAACGTTTCGGCTGTATTATACTTCTAAGTCGGAAGATCAACAGGTGATTGATATTTACTTTGAGGATAATTATCAGAATACTTATCAACTTTCTTTTTCTTTCAATAACGATAATTCAGAGGAAATAGAATGATGACAATGATGGTTATTTCATATATATCCACATGTATAAGTATGATTTATTCTTACTTGACTGCTCCGTGTGATATAGAGTTATGGGACAAAGAAATGGAATAGTTGCTGTATCTAAAAAATAAAGAAAGCTGGAGAATATAGATTCTCTGGCTTTTTTGTAAATTAGAGGGAAAATATCTATAAATAAGAAACAATGGAAGAACTATCAATATACATTGAAGATTTATATAATCATTTTAAGTCTCATTTAGACAATAATAAAAGAATCTTATTTTCAGGACCATATGGTATTGGTAAAACTTATTTCTTACGAGATTTTTTCCAGAATGAAAATATAGAGAGTGATTATAATGTCTTTCATTTGTTTCCGGTAAACTATCAGGTGTCTAATAATGAAGATATATTTGAACTTATAAAAATTGACATTTTATACCATATATTGGGGAAAGGATGGGGATTTGAGAAACAACAGCAGGAGAAGATAAGCAAAACACTTGCTCTACAAACATACACTATCAGTAAAACTTCAAGTGCATTTAAGGCTATTACACAGATATTATCTCTAGGTAAAAGTAAACCTATAACTGAAGGAGCAGATGAACTTGAAAAGATTATAACAAGCTTTAGTAGATACTATAAAGAACTTAATGAAGAAGAGGGTTCTTTAGATAAGATAAAGGAGTTTGCCGATATATTTGAAAAAAAGAAAGGGTCAATCTATGAGTTTGACAATATTACTCAACTTATTTATGAATTATTAGAAAAACAGACAACTGTAGAAAATCAAACAGACGAAACAGATACAAAGTTAATAGAGAATGTATTAATTATTGATGATTTTGATAGGATTTATACATAGAACAAAATTCGAATTTTGAACTTATTTTCAGCACATTTACATAAAAGAAATGAGGACAGCAACAAATTTGGATTTGATAAAGTGATTTTTGTTTGTGATATTGAAAATATTAGGAATATATTTTTTGCAAAATATGGATTCAACACTGATTTCAATGGTTATATAAATAATTTCTTCAGTAGTTATATTTATCATTTTGTGAATAAAACAGATATAAATGAAACAGTTGAAAAATTTCTAGATAGAAAACTCAATAATAGAGAAATTCACAAAAGATACTCTTCCATTAAAGAAGATATTATAGAATTTCTCGGCATATTTATTGATTCAGATAAAATAAACATAAGACATCTGAAGAATTTGGAGACTTTTGACTTTACGATAAGTTTTTTCGATTATTATCGAAGAGAACACATTACAAGGTTGTTATATTGGCATTTAATAAATCTTTTATTGAAAATTTTCAATAATGATTTAGCTAAGCTAAAAGGTGCATTTTCTAATTTGAAATTAGACAATAACGAATTACGGTCATTCGATAGAAGAAAAGACCGTTATTTAAAAGGTATTATTTTGTTAGCGGATATAGAAAAAGTGAATACCCATTTTCAAGGTCAAAAAGTTGATTATTTATATAAGAATAGAGATTTAGATCTAAGGATTAAATATTCTCTTATAAATGCAGGCGATTATTTCTGGAGCGATATTCAAGATATTATATCATTCGACTCTGAAGAATTTAGTTCCGAAGCTAACACAGATCCAGTATATGGAATAAAAAAATTTACCCGTGACATTTCACTTGAAGACATTGGTCGATTATTCGTTGTAGCCATTAGTGAACTGGATAGAAAAGGAATGTTAGTCAGAAAATAAATTCTGCTCTTAGTTTTTGCTTCAGAAAACTAAGAGTAGAGATGCCCATATTCACGATAGTATTATTTTCTCATCCAGCGATATAATTATAAATGCCGGAGTTATTCTTGCCGGATTCTTAGTTTGGCAGTTAGATAATCAGATACCCGACCTTATTATTGGTAGTATTGTTTTCTTTATTGTAATAAGAGGTGTATTGAGAATACTGAAATTAGCAAAGATATAAATGGACTTTAAAAAAAATTACCATACATTTGTATTCTATGTTTAATACAAGCAAGAAGATATTGGTGTTGTAAACAATCTGCATTTTCTAATACAGATTGTCTTTTCGTTATACTTCCCGAATACTTTTGGGAAGAGTTTTTCTATTACATTTTTCATAAAATAAATAATTCATATCACAAGAGAATTTGATATTTCTCTATATGTCGATGTGATAAAAATAAAACATCATGGATAACGAAAATAAATCAATATACGAATTTGACTTCAACTTAATTTGCGAATATTATTCAAATTTAGAACGACAAGGTCCGGGAAGTCCCGAAGTTACTACCAAAGCATTAAGTTTTATAGATAATCTAACCGAACAGTCCCGCATTGCAGACATCGGCTGTGGCACAGGTGGCCAAACAATGGTACTTGCACAGCATACAGAAGGTGTCATCACGGGAATTGACCTGTTTCCGAAGTTTATTGATCTACTCAATACCAATGCTACAAAAGCGAACTTTCAGGACAGAATAAGAGGTATTGTTAGAAATATGGAGGATCTTCCTTTCCAGAATGAGGAATTGGACTTAATTTGGTCGGAAGGAGCAATTTACAACATTGGCTTTGAACGAGGATTGAATGAATGGAGAAAATTCTTAAAAGTGGGAGGTTATATTGCTGTATCAGAAGTATCATGGTTCACAGATCAACAACCACAAGAAATTATTGACTTTTGGCAGAGTGGCTATCCAGAAATTGACACAATTCCCAGTAAGGTTGCCCAGATGCAAAAAGCCGGATATATTCCTGTTGCCACATTTATCTTGCCGGATAGCTGTTGGACAGAACACTTCTATGCTCCACAAGTGGAAGCACAGAAGGTATTTCTGAAGAAATATGCAGGGAATAAAGCTGCTGAAAATTTTGTTGCTTTTGAACGGTATGAAGAAGGTTTATATAAAAAATATAAAGCTTACTATGGCTATGTGTTCTATATAGGTAAGAAAATTTAATCTGACATAAATATAGGGCTACTTAAATTAATAGCCCTATTCTCTTATTATAAATGCTATATTTACAATATGAATCCTTTGATAACATTGTGCAGAAAATTTGGACCTATATCTTTTGATATTGAAAAAGAACTTGATTTTAAAACTCAAATCAAAGTTTATGAAAAAGATACTTTCTTCATTAAGGAAGGGCAGATAGTATCCAGTCTATTCGTTATAGAAAAAGGTCTTGTTCGTTCATTTTACATGAAAGAGGATAGAGAAATAATAGATTGGTTTGGTTTTGAAAATATTCCTTTAGGAGCAACAATGCCTTTATTTTTCAATCGTCCTTCTTTGCAAAACATTCAATTTTTGGAGACTTCAACAATTCATTATATTTCCAATTCTGACCTCAATACACTTTATAACAAGTATAATGAGATGAATACCATTGGGAGACGCATGACAGAAGAATTCTGTCGGATCATGGAAGAAAGGAGTTGGTCTTTACAAACTGAATCAGCTGAACAACGATACCTGAATCTTATAAAGTCCGAACCTGAAATATTACAACGTGTATCACTGAGACATATAGCGTCTTATTTGGGTATTACCCAAGAAACATTGAGTAGAATAAGGAGCAAACGAATTTGACTTTTATCAAAAAATGTAGTTTCATATCATGTTATCTTTGTAACCAAAATTGATGATATGAAATACTTATATTTAGCATTAGCTATAATTTTTGAAGTTATAGGCTCTTCATGTATAAAGGCTTCTGATGGTTTTACGAAATGGTTACATACAGTAATAGTCGCCATAACTTATTTAATCTGTATCTACTATTTATCACTAGCATTGAAATCGATGCCGTTAGGTTTGGCTTATGCTCTATGGGGAGGTTTAGGTATAGTATTAACTGCAATTATTACAGTTTTAATATTTAAA
>JBKEAL010000290.1:0-6585 GCA_047972195.1 Parachlamydiaceae bacterium | reverse complement strand
TGGCTACGACGCACGATACGGAAGCTGCACTCATGCAAGGATTCATCCGGGAGGGCTATTTAACCAAAGCAAGCTACCCGCCGGGCGATGTCCAGGTAATTAAGAGAGGCATGTACGCTTTAGAGCAAACGGCAGTATCAGACATTGGAGCGCTAGCAGATATCGACGAACAGGGCCGCATTATCCAAGCAAAACCCACCATAGACAAAACACAGCATAAACAAAGCACGCTTGTACAGGAAGGCATCCTGGCGTTTTGCCACGCCTTAGGTCAATACACACAAAACAACCCCTGGAATTCTCACTCCGATGCCTTAAACTCCCAGTTGAGAAGCATCTTCGTTCGCGCAGCAGGCTTTCTGACTAAAGAAGAGGCAACTGCCTTTGAAAAGTGGAGCCACGACCATATTAGCTTAAAAGATTCTTCAAGGCACGATCTGGGAAGCAATGCTTACTATGAGAAACATATCCAGGACATGCTTCCCCTCAATGCCTTTGAAGACTGGGGCATGACTTGGCCAGCTGCCTATGCCGCAAAAAAGGGAGAAGCTCTGGCCCGCACAGCCCTTGGAGCCAGGTCTGAAACTCTCCCTCCCGAATGCTTCCAGTCCATCGATTCACTTCCAATCAAAATCTACATCGACCATGGTAAAGGGTTTTCCTCCAAACCCACCCACCTCATCCACGTCTCAAGCAACGCCCAGAGAAAGTTCTACCTTTTTCACAAACTCACTTCAATGAAAAAGCCACTCCGCAAAGTAAAACTCGAACTCGACTGCCCCAACGCCTACATCAAAATAGAGTCCCTCCAATTCACAGCCCGCTTCACAAACTCCCCCGACACAGAAATCTACACCCATTCCCTTGAACAAAAGAACCCATTTCTCACCAAAGAAGATCCCCTAACATTGACGCATCCGTTCGATAGCTCACACATTTATCAACTGCACGTGAACCTGTGCTTTGCCACTTTGCGTTTGTAAAAAAGTATCTTTCGAAATTAGTCTGAAGTTGCTATTATTTACGATGCAACATTCCATTTAAGAAAAATATATTTGAGGTAGCATGAAATTTTTACAAGAAAATGCAAGCATTGGCAGCCTGGTAACAAAAAATCCTGAAACCGCAGCTGTTTTTGAAAAATTAGGATTGGATTACTGCTGTAAGGGCAACAAAACATTGAAGGAAGCTTGCGATGAAAAGAACCTAAACATGGTTGAAGTGCTGGAAGCCTTGGATTGTTTAGGGAAACCTGATACTTCAATGAACTGGGACCGAATGTCGGCAAAAGAGATCGTCGGGCATATTGTAAACACATATCACACCTATGCAAAAGAAGAATTACAAAGAATCAGCCAGCTGCTCGTAAAGCTAAACACGAAGCATGGAAAAAAATACTCTTATCTTTCCGAATTGCAAAGCGTTTTTGAGCAGATGAAAGATTCCCTCTCAGATCATATGGATGAAGAAGAACAACTCGTTTTTCCGCTCATTGTAAATTTAGAAACTGACAGAACCTCCTGTCAAATGGAAGTCAAAAAGCACTTGCAAGAATTAGACAGTGACCATTTGGAAACAGGTGCCGCATTAGAACGAATTAAGGAATTAACACACGCTTACACACCTCCCGAGGGAGCATGCACGACCCATATAGTGATGTTAAACAGTCTAGAGCGCTTGGAACAAAATTTGCATGAGCATATCCACAAGGAAAACCAGATTTTGTTCCCCCGCGCCAAATCGCTCCTCTAGGACATTTCTAAGACTGCAATGTGCGCTTTTTTTGTTGCTGGGGAGATGAAAATCCCTCCAGCAAAAATGTTCTCAAAATTGCAAACACAAGCGGAACGACGCCTACAAGTATAAATGTCAGATCTCCAAAAATGCGAACCCACTCAAGGGTATGGAAATATCCGGACATTAAATAAGTAAGCTCCCGAGCGTGCCAATACCCATTTTGCATGGAATCCCAAAGTTGGAGCACTCCTGCCGGAAACAGATCTAAAATAACCATCAGAGCCATGCCTGCGTTGACTCCCCAAAAGCCAACTTTAATGAACATTCTATTGCGTTTCCACAGCTCTTCGTTTTCCATAGCACGCATACAAAACATGGTCGTGCCAAGGGCGAGCATCCCAAACACGCCAAACATGGCTGCATGTCCATGATTGGGTGTCAAATTGGTTCCTACTTCAAAATAGGATATAATGGGGAGGTTGATGAGAAACCCAAACATCCCTGCGCCTACAAAGTTCCACACGCCCACGGCGATAAGAAAGTAAATCGTCCATTGCTGTTTTTCCGCTAAAAAATATCCGCATTTTTCGCATTTAGCTTGCGAAACGCGGATAAAGTCCCTCGCTTCCATAGTAAGCAAGGTCAATGGGACAACTTCCATTGCCGAAAAACATGCCGATAACGCCATGTTGACATTGGTTTGGCCTGTAAAATACCAATGGTGACCGGTGCCTACAACCCCGCCTAACAAGTAGAGAATCGCATCTAAATAGATAATGCGCAAAGCGGTGATTGTTCTGATAATTCCCATCTGCACAGAAATAATGGCAACCAGAACAGTGGCAAAAACTTCGAAAAAGCCTTCCACCCATAGATGGATAATCCAAAAGCGCCAATTATCGATCAACGTGTAATGGGTTTCATGATTATAAAATACCGCCGGCACATAGAAAATTGGAATGGTTGAAGCCGTCAAAAAGAACAGAATGGAAAGCTCTCTTCTCGGAGGCATGCGAAAAGCCGGCTTTAACGCCTGAAACAGTAAAAATAGCCATATAAAAAACCCAGTGATCAGCAAATACTGCCAAAAGCGGCCTAGATCCAGATACTCCGAGCCCTGATTACCAAACCAAAACCACAGCTCCCCGGAAAAAAAATCTCTGCTGCTTAAATATTCTCCGGTCAAGCTTCCGGCCACTACAACCAATAGTGCGAAAAACAGAAGATCAACTCCCCTCTTTTGATAAGGAGATTCTCTTTGGCCAAGCAGAGGAGCGATAAATAAGCCGCCGGCAATCCATGCGGTTGCCACCCAGAAAATGGCTAGCTGAAGATGCCATGTACGCAAGAGATTATAAGGAAGATAGTCAACAATGGGCAGTCCATAAAAAGTGGATTCTACCCGATAATGCGCTAAAGCGCCCCCAACCAAACTTTGGAAAAGAAACAGGAGGGCGACAACGATAAAATATTTTCCTGTGGCCTTTTGGCTTTCTGTTAAGGCCGGTAAAGTTAAATGCGTGTCGCAAACATGCCTGTTTTTTACTCCACTACCCCAACCCAATCCAAATTTGCTGACAGTAAAAAGAGCAAGACCTGTCACTCCTATAATGAAAAGCAAACTGATAGCGCTCCACAAATAAGCATCGGCGCTCGGGTAGTTGCCCGCAAGCGGATCGTAAGGGAAGTTATTAGTATAGGTAAATTCTTCTCCCGGCCGATTTGCAGCAGAAGCCCAGGAAGCCCATGCAAAAAAAGCAGTCAGCTGGCGTAAATCTTCCGGATTTGAGATGTAATTTTTAGGAAGTCCCGGCGCTTCCCCTGAAGTAAAGTAATTTTTCCAGAAATTAAGGTTGTGTGCGTACGCTTTTGCTTCTACGTCTGTAAATAGCAAAGTATCTGTCTGAGGATTGTACCGATTCTGTTTCAAAATTTTAGGAATTTCCTGAGTTATTGCTCCCTTCTCAAAATCGCTTAATTGATCAAATGGCTTATGATAGACTTCATCTGCTAAAATTTTTTGCATGTATAAGGTTTGCTCATGCAAGTATGACGCGCTGTAATCAGGCCCAAGGTAAGCTCCATGACCCCATAAAGTCCCATGCTCCATCAGGTTATTTTTTAAAAACACTCCTTGTCCTCGGGTGATCTCTTCTCCGGTAAAAATGGTATGGCCTTCCGGATCGATGACTTGCTTTGGAATAGGAGCGGTGTTGTCGTAGGCCATCCTTGTAATCACGCCTAATATTGCAAATCCAACGACCATGACAATAAAAGTGATATATCTCCACCAGGGAGACAGTTTCTCGTCGGCTTGTAAATCGAAAGACATCGTCCGTTTCCTTTGGTCAGTATTCAGTGAAAAACTTTTTATATCTTTTGGGATTTCTTTTCCAGTAAGATTACTGACGGTTAAGCTGCCAAACGGCTAGAACGCAATCTCCATCCGGAATTATCTTTAAAGGAGACGGAAGATTGAGCGGTGGAGCCATTAAATTTTTTTCTTCACTTATGGATGCCAATAAGTAACGTGCCCCGCTTTTTACAAAGTTGTGAAGTGCAGTATAGATCTCTTCATTTGTGAGTTGGGAAAAGCCCTCGAGGCACAGCACGAGGTCCGCCTGAGGCAGCACATGCTGCACATAATCCATGCAAAGAAATTGCCTTGATGCAGTTCCGTGCTGTTTACGGTTCTTTTCTATAACATTTTGTGAAAAATCGATTCCTACATACTCTACGACATCTAACTTAGCATCTCCATGCCATCGGAATGGGCCGCAAGAGACATCCAATAGGGTATGCACTTGAAGCTCCTTGATCAAGCCAAGCAACTCTTTCAGAGCTTTTTTAGATATGGTTTGATGTTCTCTTTTCTGTCCCTTTCGTTTTTCATGGGCCGCATAGGCATGATTAGATATGGCGTCGACCCATTCACGGGATGCAGAGGTCGTTGACCAATGCTGCCTGGCATACACCCTTCCACGTCCGCTATAGCTATTGCCTTCAAAATGGGTAGGAGAGATGCGGTAACCGGGAAGAATGGTTATATCCTTATATTCTTCAATCACTTTTGTAAATAAAAGAGGCCCCACACTCACCCAAGGCGGTTCCCTGTTGACATCCTCGATTTTTCCGATCTTTTCGATCATTTTCTTTAGAATGGGATGGTTGGGTTCCGATCCAAATGCACAGTTGCAGATCAAACCTGGCCTAAGTTCCTCATTCTCGTAAAAAGCAAGAAAATGAGGTTGTAAAAAAGAATCCGGCAAGGGATGCAGGCATTCGCTATCGGCATCCATGTAAATGCCGCCATGATGATACAACAATTCGTACCGCAAAATATCTGCCTTCCCGGAGTAATGGCGCATCGCATCATACTGCTTCTGATTGATCAATTTCGGCAGATTCTCTTCCGTCCAGAGCCGATACTCCCAAACCGGATTCTGCTCCCTCCACGTCCGCATCCACTCTTCCGGCCGCGGCTTCGGCCCAATCCAGATCTGATGGATGATCTTGGGTATATGCTTTTTGCCCATAGTGCTTTATGCTTAACCTTTATCTAGTAAATTCAGCAAGTAAATTGCCTCAATTTCAAACTTTTGTTATGAGAGTTAAAAGAGGTCATCCATGAAGCTATTCTTTTTACGAATTGCGCTAGTTATTTTTGGACTAGCTTTCGTATTTGGCCTCTATCCGTTGATGCAGTATTAGCTGTATTGATGCCCAGAAAGGTTTCTGAAGGCCAATAAGGAGAACAATATGTCAATCGTAAAAGTCATCGAAGTCATTAGCGAAGGAAAATCTATTGACGAAGCGATCAAAGCTGCTGTTAAAGAAGCTGCTAAAACAGTCGAGCATATCAAGCAAGTGAACGTCGAGCATATCGGAGCTCTTGTTTCTAATGAAAAAGTCACCAAGTTTCGGGTCAACGCAAAGAATAGCTTCTTAGTTGATAATTAGCAGCTTAGATACATTTAAAACCGGGGGATGTAATTAATGTAGCAAAACGTGCAAAGGCGCTTGCTCTGAACTCAATACTAAACCTGCCGTATGCAGTCCTACAACCCCTTTAGCGATGATTTTTAAATCGTTTAAGTAATCTTCCATCGATTCGCCTACGGGAGGCGGTGCTAAACTAATAAATGTCATTTCTGCATTTTTGGAGAATTCACTAATCAATTGCATACGCTCTACCAATCCGTTAGAAGCAACATACACCTTGATATCAATAGGCAATCTCTTTTCTAAGCTCAACTTTTCAAACTCTTCTATTTTTATCTTCTTTTGGAACTCATCAGCCACAATCGCCTTCACAAAAATTCGGCTGTTTTTGCGGATCGGATTGCATTGAAGCATGTAGCTGAAAACCAGCATCAGATTGGAGTTGTCAAGATATTGATCATCCCACCAGATATGGATGTCCCTCTTTTCAGGATTCGCCTCTTGAAATGGGTTGTGATCGTCATTCATGATCACGACATTATAGTGCATTGAATAAGCCGCTTGAATCACTTCCTCGAAACCTTTGGACTTCGTTTCCTTATGAAGGCTTCCAAGAAGCAATGTATTAGGTGAAAGAGGGCCTAAGCCGGAAAAGCGCATCATCTGTTTCATCCCGTCCGCCGGATCATCTGATTCGAAAATCTTAATGAATGATTGGACCTTCTGCGTTTTGAAATGGCTCATCATCTCTTTTCTCAGTTCCTTTTTGCTTTGGAGACTCAATGTGCCTTGAGGGACAAATGACGCCATAGTTTGAAACCCCTTATTTTGACCGATGGCATCAGAAAACTTAATCAAAGGGGTAGCGCTTTCTTTAGCAAATTCAGAAAATACAAGGAAATGAGG
>JBKEAL010000186.1:0-2772 GCA_047972195.1 Parachlamydiaceae bacterium | reverse complement strand
TGTGGGGATTGCGTACGTTTCGTCGCAATGGCTGCATGCCCTCAAGCCTTATAAAGTCGAACCGGCGACCAATATTGGCCCGGGCCGTTTTGAAACCGGCACACAGAGTTTCGAAGGGCTGGCCGGCGTCATTGCGGCCATTGACTATCTGGCGCAGTGGGGAGAGGCGGGGCTGAGTCTGCGCGAACGTCTTGAGCAGAGCTTTGCCCAGTTCAACGAACACGAGCAGACGCTGAGCAAGCATTTCCTTGCCAGACTGGCCGAGTTAAAAGGCGCCACACTCTCTGGCCGTGACGATTATCAGAGCGAAAATCGCACGCCGACGTTTGCCATTCGTTTGGATGACTTCCATCCCGAATTGGTCGCCAGAGCACTGGGCGAGCAGAACATCTGCGTATGGAATGGTCACTTCTATGCCTTGGGGTTGGTTCGCCAACTGGATTTGGAAGACAAAGGCGGCGTAGTGCGTATCGGCTGTATGCACTACAACACCACCGAGGAAATCGATTCTCTGTTTGACGCTTTGCAGCGCTTATAACGTTTCCTCAGATGTTGAATACAAGGCTCGCTTTATGCGGGCCTTGTGCGTTTTTACCTCTTGCCGTTATCTCTTCCGCCTTGCCAACGTCACTTCTGCTATCGCGCGCCAATTCTGCTTGAGATCGCATTATTTAATTATAATGATTTATTTTGTCTCATTATGTTCTAATTTTTAATCAAGAACACAAATGAGAAGGTTAAAGGAATGACACAACGAATCGTTATGCCGGGATTGATGGAAGTGGGTGCCGGAGCGCTGAATAAAGTGGCGGAATTACTCACACTTATTGGTTGCCAAAAGCCGCTTATCATCACTGACCGGGTGATGGCGCAATTAGGTTATGTGCCAAGGGTTGAAACCCTGCTAAGTAGTCAGGGCATTCAGTGCGGCGTATTTCTTGATACTGAGCCAGAGCCAACGGAAGCGTCGATTCTGCCAGCTGTTGATCAGGTTCTCAGCGGACAGTTTGACAGCTTGATTGCGCTTGGTGGTGGCAGCGCCATCGACAGTGCCAAGGCGATTGGACTACTGGCCAAACATGGCGGACGCATGCGTGACTACAAAGTTCCTTACGTGGTTAACCAAGCCAGTTTGCCAGTGATTGCTATACCGACCACGGCGGGCACGGGCTCTGAAGTCACGCGCGGAACTATCAGTACCGATCAAAACAGTGACGAGAAAATGCTCTGCATGGGGCCGGGGTTGATAGCTCGTGCGGCAATCATCGACTTTGAGCTGACGCTTTCCGTTCCGGCACGCATTGCCGCCGATACTGGCATTGATGCGCTGACGCATGCGATTGAAGCTTACGTTAGCGTAAAAGCGAGCGGTTTTACCGACCAGCAGGCGCTCGCGGCGATGCGCCTTATCGCGCCTAATCTGCGCACAGCCGTCACGCGGCCGGACAACATCGGCGCCAAAGAGCAATTGATGCTCGGTGCCACATTGGCAGGCATGGCCTTTTCCAATGCTTCTGTGGCTCTGGTTCACGGCATGAGTCGCCCGATTGGCGCGCACTTTCAGGTTCCGCACGGCATGAGCAATGCGATGCTTCTGCCAGCAATTACAGAGTATTCCGTGGCCGCAAGCCCAGAGCGCTATGCAGCGTGTGCCCGTGCGATGGGGCTAGCGGATATTCAAACCAGCGATGAGCAAGCAGTGCAATGCTTACTGACCGAACTGAAACAGCTGAATGCCGACCTTAATGTGCCGACCTTAGCCGAATTCGGCGTTGAAAAATCCCACTATTTCAGTGTGCTCGACATCATGGCCGAGCAGGCTCTGGCATCGGGTTCGCCGGGCAACAACCCAAGAGTCCCAAGCAAGGAAGAAGTGATCGACCTTTAAAAAACAGTATGGAGCGAACAATGATAGGAAATTTCATTAACAACGAACATTCAGTGGCGACGTCCGGCCGTTCAGCCAAGGTTAGCGATCCGGCTAACGGTAAGCTCATCGGCGAAGTCGGTTTATCCAGTGTTCATGATACCGAGCAGGCGATCGCGGTAGCCGACGCTGCCTGGCCATCCTGGGCGCAGACAACGCCGCTGAATCGCGCGCGGATCCTGTTTCGCTTTAAAGCTCTGTTAGAGCAGAATATGGATGTATTGGCCAGCCTCATCAGTCGTGAGCATGGAAAAGTGCACAGCGATGCGTTGGGCGAACTGACTCGCGGGCTTGAAGTGGTGGAGTTTGCTTGCGGTATTCCACATCTGCAAAAAGGGGAGCACAGTCGCAACGTCGGTAGTGAGGTCGATTCTCATTCGATGATGATGCCGCTTGGCGTGTGCGTCGGGATCACGCCGTTCAATTTCCCGGCCATGGTGCCGATGTGGATGTTCCCGATCGCATTGGCAACGGGCAACACCTTCATTCTCAAACCGTCAGAGAAAAATCCTTCTGCGGCGCTGAAACTGGCCGAACTGCTGCAACAAGCAGGATTGCCGCCCGGTGTATTTAACGTGGTTCAAGGGGATAAAGAAGCGGTGGATACACTGCTGACGGACCCGCGGGTGAAAGCGGTGAGCTTTGTCGGATCCACACCGATTGCGGAGTATATCTATGCCAAAGGTTCGGCTTTCGGTAAGCGAGTACAAGCGCTGGGCGGCGCGAAAAACCATATGGTGGTGATGCCAGATGCCGATATTGAACAAGCGGTTAACGCCTTAATGGGGGCGGCGTTTGGCGCTGCTGGTGAACGCTGTATGGCTATTTCAGTGGCGGTCGCGGTG
>JBKEAL010000169.1:0-5158 GCA_047972195.1 Parachlamydiaceae bacterium | reverse complement strand
TGATCCGTACCATCTATTGGTGCTTTAGTGAAATTAGAAATCAAAATGGCAGGATTATCGCTCGAGTAAGACCAACCAACAGTCAAGCTGTTAGCTTCGGTAACTCTAGCTAGCAACTGGTGGGTAAGTGTAGTACCCTCATTTCCCGAAAAGTCGAAAGTCTGATTAACGACAGGGGGTGTAGTTTCACCAATAACTGTAATAGTAGCAACCTTCAGATCTGGTGTATCTGGATCAACAAAGTAGATGAATACATCGTGCACGCCGACAGTGTTAAACTGAACTGCTTGAACTCCGGATAAATAAATACGAAAATCATAAATAAATTTTATAAAATCAAAAGAAAATGGAGGAAAACGAAGGACACTTTCAGCGCTTGCGAAGGAACCACCTCCGTCGATTTTTAATCCCGCTGTCGCAGGGACTAAACCGGGCCCCGCCTCCTGAACTCTAAAATCCCATCCATTTGGTCCAGAAAGATCAACCGAATCGCCCAGATTAACAGTTGCAGTCAAAAGAGCCGAAACCAACGTTGCATCTAATACGATTCTCTCTTCGAGAGCTAACATTGAAAAGTTTCTCATATAACCCCTCCCCGATAGGCAGCGGCTGTGACGGTTGTTTATAGACTTGTCTAATGTCTTTTTCTCATTATAACATATTTTTTAATAAAATTCAATATATCGTCAATTTTATGAATTAAATTTTATTAATTTAAGAGTGTAAATTAATTTATTTAGGTTTGGTTGTTTTCTTCTCTATTCTTTCAAGACTTTGGCAAAGATTATAGCGAACGGCAGGACCACCATATAGTCTGATATAGTCAAGTACGGTGAATTGAAGAGCATCGCATTGGGTTAGGGTGCCAAATGGCAGGGTGCTTAAAGAGATATCAATAGAAGAGGGGTGTTGGAAAGACAGTTGGATCAGACCGATCGCCGTTTTTCTGGGAAAGGGAGGGCAAAAGTTCGTTTGATTTTTGAAGATTCTTTTGGCCAACGCTTTATCTTCTCTTTCAATGGCCATAGCAAATGGAGTAACGCCTAGTTTATCCGGCAGATGCCAATTGATCGAATCCTTCAGTAAGCATTCATCTACTATGGAGTGATGACCTAAAGCGATGGCAAAATGGAGGAGTTTTGCATAGTGCGTAAGATCAGAGGGTTTATCGAACGCCGTTCTAAAAGCTTCGAGGTTATTTGTCGCGCTATACCATAGAGCGCAAGTTCTAGTTTTTGCAGTTTTGCATCCTAATCGATGGAGTTTAGAGAAGTTATCGTATAGATCGCCTTCCAATGCTAGATCTAAAGCTGTCATTTTAAAGTTGTCTCGAACTGTTTCGCTATGAGGTGTCGCTTCCTTCAGGAGCTGCAGTATGAGAGGTTCGATATGAGGGATGGAGGCCGCTATGTGCAGAGCGCATCTGCCATAGATGTCTTTTTTTGATGGTAAATCTGTCTGAAGTAGTGCCTGTATCAATGGGAGGTTTTGCATCACAACTGCCCAATGCAGGAGTGTTTGCCCATTAGAGTCTCTTTGGTTGAGATCAAAATTTTGATCGAGGGAATCTTGTAAAGCATGTCTTCCCAAACTGGAGTCCTCAAGTTTTAGTTTAGGGGCGATTTTAGCCCTCCAATTTCCCCAAGGGCCCTTCCACTCTTCTATTGCATGAATAGCTAACGGGACTATCTGGTGAGAGCTGTTTTCAATCGCATCTTGTAAAAACAGACGAAAGACTTCTGAGCGCTCTTTTGAGTCTGGTTGTCTCTTATAGGAATAGAATTGACGAAAAAATGAGGCAAGGTGTGAAGCGGTGTATGAAGATGCGCCTATCGATTGAAGCATCATTCTGATAGGGATGTTCTCCTCAACATCCTCTTGTGCGGGGTCTAGCCCGTAATCGACGAGGAGATTGTAAGCGGATAGCTTGGCGAAATAGGCTGCGTAGTGCAGCATGGTGCGATTCTTTATCGGTGAGATAAATCGCAGGGTCGAAGGACTGATGATGCCTTTGTTGAAAGCGAATTCATCGACTAATAGACGTAAGACGGGGTGTGAATCTTCGTTCGATCCACAAGTGTGTTTAATAAATTCGATAAATTCATCTCTGGAAAGCAAGTCCAAATCTTCAATCTGCACGATCAGCTCAGCTAAAGCCAAACGCAATTCTTTCTCATGAGGCAGCGATTTTGCTGCCATCACGGCAGCTCTTAATTCGTTAATTTTTTGAGTATTGCCAGTGAAATAATCCATTGGATTAAACGCAGCTTTTAACCCTTCAATGTTTCTCTCTTCGATGTAAGAAGCAAGCGATGCTCTTTTTACAGGCCGTTGGGATTTGATGGCAGCAACTAAGGCTATTACCTTTTGGCTTCTTTCTGAAAGCATTTTGGGTAGAATTTCAGAAGCTTTTCTTTGAATGGTTTGATCAGCGCTCTCTTCATCAAACGCGAGCCGCTGCCTTTTTGGGCTTGAATCGATCGTGTTTTCTCCAACGCCTCTTTTAAAAGGGCTAGCCGGAGGAGTAGATTTGATAGTGCTTGCACTCATTATTAATTAGATGATTTAAATTTTATGACTATTATATACAAGTTAATTCATTTAATCAATTTTAAATTCTAATTAAATAAAAGTGAAATCGATAAATTCTTTTACTGTCCAATGATTAATATCTGCGTTTTTAGGCTTTGTAGGATAAGTCGCATTATTCAAGTGTTATCGGGACTCTACTCATAGACTTATCCTACAAGGCCGTTTAGCGGTTAAAGAAGGTGCCTTGTAAATAAAAAATATGTATAAAAAGCTTCATGAAAAAGAGTATTTACTGCCTCCTGCTGTTTTCTACTGCGATAACACCTCTTATAGCCGATTTCTTTTCAGACCAAGAGGAAAAAAAGACCAAATTTACTGCGATACTTGAGCAATACGAAGCTGAAGTTCAACGCGATCCCGATAATCTATCGCTCATCTTGTCGGTTGCCGAAGTGTATCTCTCTCTCAAAAATTATCCTAAAGCTGTCGAATATTACAAGAAGGGATTGGCTCTTAAACCGGATAACAAGAAAATTCAACTGGATCTGGCGCAGGCTTATTTAAACAACAAAGATCTAACGCATAGCGATCTGCTTTTTCAACAAATTCTTAAGGAAGAGCCACGTAACAGCCGGGTTTTAGAAGGCATCGGTAGAATTCAGGCGCTCAAACACAATCTGAGCGAAGCAGAAAACTACTATACGCAAGCATTGAATATCGATCCGGACCAACCTACAACGCTGTTTTATTACGCCGAGCTAAAAATCGATCAGAGAAAATACCTTGAGGCGGAAGCAATTCTGACTAAACTTCTGGAAGAGAATCCCCAGGCTGAATGGCTAAAAACGGCGATGAAAAAGGCAAAATTTGGTCCGGTGTTAGAGAAGGCTGCTGAATACCGGCAAAAGGGGGACTATCCTGCCATCTATGCCTTGTTAAACGAGCAGTTGAAAGCAGACCCAGACAACTTAGAGGCTTACTTGGCATTAGCCAGGGCTTATACAGAAAATAAGCAATATTCAGATGCGTTAGATACCCTTCAAAAGGGGTTCACAAAGTTTCCAAAAGAGAGCTCTCTTTCCATAGCGGAAGGGTTCACCTACATTGCTCTGAACAATCTGGACCAAGCTGCAAGCATCTTCAACACGGTCATCCATAATGAAGGCCCTCAATTTGAAGCGGAAGCGGGACTTGGAAGAATTGCTTACTTGCGAGGCAACCCGCAGGAGGCAGAAGAGCATTACCAAAATGCAATCGAGCTGAATCCTTATGACACCATCGGTTTCACCTATCTAGCTCAACTTAAAATGGAGCAGAAGGATTTTGATGCAGCTGTAAAACTGTATGCACGCGTCCTTGAATTGGATCAAAACGCCCTTTGGGCGCGTCAAGGCATTGATGAAGCAAAAATTGGTCCTGTTTTAGATCTCGTGAACAGGGCCCTATTAGAAAAAGACTATAAGAGTGCGGAAAGCCTCTATCAAGATCTCCTGGAACAATTTCCGGAAAACGTCAGCAATTATCTTCGCTTTGCTAAGTTTTATCGAAGCCAGAGACAGTATCTTAAAGCGATAGAAACGACGGAACGCGGTTTGAGAATCAATTTCAACTCAGCTCCGCTGCAGGTCTCCTTAGGGTTTGATTATTTAGCGATCGGTAACTACGAACAAGGATTAGCCGAATTTCTAAAAGTACTGGAACGCGATCCCCAAAATGCGGACGCAACGGCAGGTATTGGTCGAGTTGAAGAGTTGATGGGAAATAGAGAAGACGCTGTGATGTCTTATCAGCTTGCTCTCGAACTGGATCCAAAAAACGTCACTGCACTGATCTTTCTTGCTAATCTAAAGATGGATATGGGCGAGTATGAGACAGCAAAAGATCTCTATATAAGGCTTTCTAAAGTTCAACCCTCGGCAAAGTGGGTAAAATTTGCCATCCAAGACGCTAAGCATGGGCCTCTTCTTAAAGAAATCCACGACAAAGTGGAGGCCAAGGATCTCATTGCGGCACAGGCTCTGTGGCAGCAGTTGATCCAAGAAGAGTCTTCAAATCCGGACTATTATTTGCGTTTTGGGCAGTTTTATCATGGGATCAAAAATTATGAAAAGGCAATTGATACCTATCTAAAAGGGATTGCACTGGATCCCGATTCCTCAGAATTGCAAGCGTCTTTAGGCCTCGTCTACCTTTCTACAAAAGAATACACGAAGGCGGAGAGTGCTTTCCAACAAGCGCTTAAAATCAATCCTCTCAACCCTGACGCGTTAGCCGGATTGGGAAATGTGCAGATGGTGCATGAGCAGTATGAAGAAGCGGAAAAATTGATGAAGACAGCTCTAGGGATCGATCCTGACAGCGTAGCAGCTTTATCTTCTTATGGCGACTTGATGATGAAGCTGCATCGCTATACTGAAGCTCAAGCAACCTATGAGAAGTTGCTTGCGTTGCGTCCTGAAGAGAAGTGGATTCGTCTCTCTCTAGATGATGCGGCTTATGGTAAGGAGAGAGACCAAATCAAGGATCTCATCGATGGGGAAAAATTCTCCGAAGCTGCTGACATATTCCGTACGTTGCTTGAGAAATCTCCGGACAATCCCCGTTTCTATTTTGGACTGGGGCAGAT
>JBKEAL010000035.1:0-1229 GCA_047972195.1 Parachlamydiaceae bacterium | reverse complement strand
CCAGTTTCTGGTTTAGAGGTCAAACTGCTGAATGCAAATTCTGTTGAAGAATCATACACAACGGATGAGTTTGGTCGTGCACTGATTCCTGCGTCATATCAATCAAGCAAATTTGTGAAAGTTGCCGCCTTGCAAGAAGGCAAACAAGTGGCAGTAGCATCTGTGCTTGTTTCAGCCGATCGCTAATCACCAGAATGAACATGCTCAGTTTGATTTGGTTCTGAAATGAAAATACCGGGCTTCAAGCCCGGCATTTTTCCTAATCATCCATTCAAGCCGCCAATTTAAAATCAACAGGTAGCCATAAATGATGAACATGAAGAAAACTGCAACGATCCTGATTGTTGGATTGTTCGTGCTACCCCTGAGTCACGTATTCCAAAATGTTAACGTCACATCAGACAGCCATTTATATCTAAAAGACGTTGACGCTCTCGATCTTATTGCCGATTCTCAACACTCATTTACTGGTGTCCCTGAAGCGGATCTGACTTTGTACAACTGATCCACCCTGGGGGGAAAAGAAACAAGCAAAACAGCTACCCTATTCGCCCACCCAAATGGTGCCATAAAAGAACAGACTGCAGGGATTGATGCTGAAAAACTGCTGCAACATGGCTTTATCACCTAGGCTTATGATGCTTCTTGTCATGTGCTAGTGAGGAAATGCCTCGACACATAGAGAACCCTTACCATCGTGTTGACGATATCAGTTATGCAATTGATTATTTGATCACTTTGGACTTCGTAAACTCTGGCTGTATAGACCTTATGTTTGGGACGAGAAAATCAGGAGTATAGGAATAACGCTTGTGACCTGAAGAATAATAGAAACCTTCGGGTTGTGATTGGAATGAAAGAACGTCCTTAGAGTATTCGAGATGATAACAACAATCTCGTTCTAAAGAACTTTCACACAAAATGACACTTCGATTTTTGAACTCGCAAACTTATAAACGTTTTTGTTGCGGATGGTTTGCGAAGATTGCGAACGTACATAACCTGTCCCGTAACGTTGTAATAATACAACCAAATTTAGTTTAGGACACTTAATGGGTTTAAAAAGGACAGCTTACGCTTTTATTGGGACGCTTTATGCTTTCATCGATAAGATGGGTGGAAGCCCCAGCCACATCCCGGCACACACGTCATTCGCTGTGGCTGCTTCCTTCCGGACCTGACCAGATTCACGAACTAGTGTTGCGGGAGGACCAGGGCCCCCATAGGTC
>JBKEAL010000023.1:0-1342 GCA_047972195.1 Parachlamydiaceae bacterium | reverse complement strand
AAAAAGATACTTCGGCATTGGTAGCCGTTTATCAATCATTACTAACATCCGAGCAAACACCAATAGCAGAAAAAGCTGAATTGCTAAAATTCCCTGAGTTGTCGGTTTTTTATGATGTGGTATCACCTGTCGATGTGACAGCGTTAGCTGAGGCGGTTAAATCATTGTTGCTTGCGCTAATACCAGCGTTACGGGAAGACTTATTGGCAGGATTGGCAGTTAAGCCAAGCCACGCTGAAGATGATTTGAGCTTTGCAGCAATGTCAGAGCGGGCTTTACAAAACAGTTTATTGCAATTGCTTGTAAAAAGTGAAGATGAAAGTGTGGTTGAATTTGCGGATAATCTATTTGCTAAGGCAACAACCATGAATGCCAAAATGTCGGCATTAACCGCATTGAACCAATTTAGCGGAGAAGTAAGAGAAAATGCGTTAAATGCTTTTTATGAGCAGTTTAAAGACGACCCGCAAGTGGTTGATAAATGGTTATCTCTTGAAGCATCCGCCAATGTTGAAGGTGTTATTGAGCGCATCAAGGCATTGTCTAAACACCCAGCATTTTCGTTTACCACTCCAAACAAGGTGCGTTCGCTTTATTCGGTATTTTGTATGCGTAATCCCGAACAATTCCATCGGTTTGATGGCAAGGGCTATCAATTGTTAAGCGATTTGATTTATAAACTAGATGATATTAATCCGAGTACCTCGGCACGCTTGGTTTCACCATTGACCCAGTGGCGCAAGTTTGATGACAAACGGGCAGGGTTAATGTGTGAGAAACTCAAGCAATTATTGAGCAAACCAAATCTATCGAAAGATGTTTATGTAATTGTCAGTAAATCGCTTGGTTAGTCTAGCTGATACGCTTTAGACAAAAAAGCCCGAATTTAACATTCGGGCTTTTTCTTTGAGTAATCGTAAATTAGCTACAATCAATCGCCATCGGCAATGCCCCTAGCTCTGATTTTTGCGCGGTAATCACGATAAGTTGGTAAAAATACCAATACCACTGCCAAAACTAACAATCCCAGTGTCATCGGACGCTGCCAAATAAAGCTAACCCCATCGTATAAATTAATTGAACGAGCAAAGTTATTCTCTAAAATCGGTCCAAGAATAAAACCAATCAACATCGGAGCCAGTGGGTAATCAGCAAATTTTAATACGGTTGCCAAAATACCTAGCCCAATTAATATCAATAATTCTGTGGCATTATTCTGTCCGATATAAACGCCCATCAGGGTAAAGAATAAAATAAACGGAATCAGATAGTTTCGTGGAATAGTTAATAGTTTAGCAATATAAGGAATCAACGGTAGATTTAAAATCAACAACAAGAAATT
>JBKEAL010000287.1:0-4062 GCA_047972195.1 Parachlamydiaceae bacterium | reverse complement strand
GGCCACGATGTTCAATTCCGTCTGCATGCCGGGCATGGCGTAAATTTGACCGCCCAGGTCGGGGATCCAGAAGGAGTTCATAGGAGCGTCAGAGGTAATCAAAAAGCGGATGGGCCTCTTTTCAGGGATCACGAGCGTATTGATCGCAGCAATTCTTTCTTCCGGATAAATAAAGAGCCATTTCCATTGCAGGGCAACGACTTGCACTGTAAGCGGTTTTACATCGGATTGAAGTGGTTTATAGGGATCGAGTTCATGCGTTTTATAGAATGTGACGATGGAAATAATGACGACGAGAAGAAAAGGGACTCCCCACCACACCACTTCAGCAAGCTTGTGGTCGACTAAATCGGGATCGTAGGTAGCCTTCGGGTTGTCAGCGCGATAGTGCCAGGAAAAGATAAACGTAAAGACGAAGACGGGGATCATGACGATCAACATGAGAGCTTGAATAAAGAAGAGAAGATTTCTCTCTTCAAATGCTACCCAACCGTTAGGAAAAATCAACGGGATCGACTTGCCAAACAGGTACAGTTGGACAGGCTGCATGACCAGAACTGCGAGCAGAAGCAATCCTGAGATGACCAGCATGTAAAAGACAGGTTTGGTTTTTTTATTCATCGCTTTTTATCTCTTAAGTTGGGAGTATGAAGCTTTAACGCCTCATGTCAAGAAAATTTTTTATGGAAAAAGTATCAGGACAGATTGTCGATGTTGTAGCTGGAAGGATCTTTCCCGGTGAGGTGTCCTTTGAGAACGGCCGGATAACTTCAGTACGTGAGCTTAAAGAGGCGCCGCCGGTGTGGATTTTGCCTGGATTCGTCGATGCACATGTGCACATTGAGAGTTCGATGCTGGTGCCTTCAGAATTTGCACGCGTAGCCGTGCGTCATGGTACTGTGGGTACTGTTTCCGATCCGCATGAAATTGCCAATGTTCTTGGTTTAGAGGGTGTTCGCTACATGGTGGACAACGGCCGGACTGTGCCGTTTCATTTTTATTTTGGAGCGCCCTCTTGCGTACCTGCCACGGCGTTTGAGACAGCTGGAGCAAAAATCGACGCAACAGGCATAGCGGAACTTTTTAGATCTAAAGCGGCTTCCTATCTCTCTGAGATGATGAACTATCCCGGAGTGATCCAGCGCCATCCGGAAGTGATGGAGAAGATTCAGATCGCGCATCAATTTAGCAAACCTGTCGATGGACATGCGCCGCAGGTACGGGGCACCAATCTTGACGCGTACATCTCCGCAGGGATCACTACAGATCATGAGTGCGTCACTTTGGAAGAGGGTCGAGAAAAGATCCGCAAAGGGATGAAGGTGTTGATTCGCGAAGGAAGTGCGGCTAAAAACTACGCTGCGCTGATTTCACTATTGAAAGAGGCGCCCGATAAAGTGATGTTCTGCACAGATGATATGCCGGATGGTTTAGAAGAGGGGCATATCAATCTACTAGTCTCCAGGGCCATTAGAGAAGGTTATAGTCCCATAGATGCGATTCGGGCCGCTACGCTCAACCCTGTTAGGCATTATGGACTAAATACAGGGCTCCTTCAAGCGGGCGACCCTGCCACTTTTATTGTAATGAGCAACCTTGAGAAGGGGCAGGTGATTGCGACCTATATCGATGGACGTAAAGTGGCTGAAAATGGTCTTTGCCTTTTTGAAGGGCCAAAAGTTGAGTGCATCAATGCGTTCCATTGCCGTCCAATCGCTTTAAGCGACCTGGAGATTCCAGCGAAGAAAGAGTGGGTGCGCGTCATAGAGGCCATAGATGGAGAGTTGATTACGAGAGAGGGCTTGTATAAGCCAAAAATTGTTGAGGATAAAGTGGTAAGCGATCCAGATCGCGACTTATTGAAACTGGTGGTTGTTAATCGCTACAAATCCGTTAAGCCTGCTGTTGCATTGATCAAAAATTTTGGCTTGAAAAGGGGGGCTATTGCTGAAAGTGTGGCACATGATAGCCACAATGTGATCGCGGTCGGCGCTTCAGATGCTGAACTCCTTTTGGCGATCAACCGAGTGATCGAAGCCAAGGGCGGCATAGCAGTTGCCGATGGAAAGAGTGTAGATATTTTAGAACTGCCCGTAGCTGGTTTAATGAGCGATCAGGAGAGTCAACAGGTGTCGCAAAAAACTAAAGCGCTGGGAGTTAAAGCTAAGGCATTGGGATGTCAACTCAAAGCTCCCTTTGTGACACTGTCTTTTATGGCGCTTTTAGTGATCCCTGAATTAAAACTGAGCGATTTGGGCCTATTCGACGGAAGAAAATTCACGTTCACTTCCTTGTTTACGGCGGAGCGAAACGGTGCATGACAATTTAGCAATTGTTTTAATCCTAACTATCGGGCTTGCATTAGCCAGTTTGGCCGGGTATGTGGCAAGAAGAGCAGGCTTTCCTGCCGTTCTTGGATATCTTTTAGCTGGCTATGTAATCGGTCCTTATTCACCTGGATTTGTAGCTGATGTGAGCGTTGCAGAACAGCTTGCAGAATTGGGCGTTTTGCTAATGCTATTTGCTGTTGGTCTTCATTTTAAGCTAGAGGATCTGATCAATGTAAAAAATGTGGCTATTCCCGGATCTATTTTTCAGACCTTTGTCGCCACCATTTTAACGATGGGCGTCGTGCATTTCTTTGGCGGCACTCTGATTATGGGCGTATTGATGGGCTTAAGCGTCGGAGTGGCGAGCACCATCGTTCTCGTTCGCATCTTAAACGATAATCAGCTCCTCAATTCAAAAGAGGGGCATATTGCGATCGGATGGCTTGTTGTGGAAGACATTGTGACAGTTTTCATCCTGGTGCTTCTTCCTTCGATTGCAAACTTTTACACCAATGGTTCAGGATCGCTTCTCACGATTTTTGGCCTCACCGCCTTCGTTATATTTAAGTTTGTGATCTTAGGACTGTTTATGTTCACATGGGGACATCAATTGGTCGATTTTGTCTTGATCAATGTAGCAAGGTTACGTTCTCAGGAACTTTTTGGGTTGACAGTCTTGTCGTTGATGTTCGTTATAGCCACCGGCTCTGCCTTTGTGTTTGGAACGTCGATTGCCTTAGGCGCCTTTATTGCCGGGATGGTGATTGGAAAAACAAAAGTCCGCTACCAGGCGTCTGTCAATGCGTTGCCTTTAAAGGATATTTTCTCGGTAGTGTTCTTCTTGTCTGTGGGTATGCTTTTTAATCCCACGGCGATCCATGGGCATTATGGAATCTTTTTCTCTCTTCTACTCGTCATTCTGATCGCAAAACCCGTTGCTGCATATGCCATTACGCGCTTTTTTGGGTACTCTTTTAAAGTCTCCTTTACTGTAGCAATCTCACTTGCTCAAATCGGGGAATTTTCCTTCATCCTCTCAGAGCAGGCTATGAATTTAAGCTTAATCCCGGATGAAGCATTTGATCTTTTAGTGGCCTCTTCGCTCGTTTCCGTTTCGCTGAATCCCTTTTGGTTCCAAATGATCGACTATTTCGATAGAAAGTTCAGTTTTTCGAGGGAGACGCGTTCCACGGTGAATAAAATCGAACAGATCAAAGGGCCGTTCAAATCTGAGGTGTTGATCATCGGCTACGGGCCAGTCGGACGAAGAGTGGCTCAGCTGGCTAAGAATGCCGGGTTTAAGCCGGTTGTGATTGAGAGCAACGTCGATACCGTCTCTGGTCTGGATGAGTCTGTCGAGATATTGTTCGGAGATGCAACCGAACCGATGATTTTAAAGGATGCACGAGTAGAAGAGGCTGCTTACCTTGTGATTACAATCCCTGACACTGCAAAGGCAATCAGTGTAATTCAAGCCGCCCGCCACGTGCGCCCCAGCATCGAAATCGTCACACGGATTTCCTACATCCAAGATAAAAATCTCGTCTTGCCGCTGAAAGTCCATTACGTCTGCTCAGAGCAGGAGATTTTAAACGAGATGTCTCAATTGGTTACGCTCTTATTTCAAAAACATTAATTCCTTTTGCAAATTTGACAATATAATTTTGCAGTTTTAAAATAAGGTTTATAGGTGTGCAACCTATTTTGGAGGTTTTATGGCTAAAGAATAAAA
>JBKEAL010000284.1:0-16194 GCA_047972195.1 Parachlamydiaceae bacterium | reverse complement strand
GATGCCACTGATCCGCTTCACCTACAAAGACAGTTTTCATCTCGGTTTGATGCACTTCAAATTGGAAATTTTCCTCGGCAATGTTCGCAAATAGCGGAACGGAGACGCCCCCTGCCGTCATGATGGCAAGATCAGCGATCGTCCATCTAGCACATGGAAGCGCGAGAATTCCGATCTTGTCTCCTTTTTTTAAGCCTTTCGCTAGCAAAGCCAGGGCTAGGTAGCGCACTTCCCTTAAAAACTCTTCGGTCGACAATGATATCCAACCATCTGGAGTATAAGTGCTTAAGGCGGCTCTATTCGAAAAATTTGTTTCGATAGAGTTATAAAGTTCTCCAACGTGAAATATCTGCTTCATAAAAATTTTTATAACATAAGAGGGCGGCCTTTGCAATCCTCAAACTTCAATTGGAATTCCATATTGTGTTATAATTCACTGCATGGAAAACGCTTACAATCGAGATAACCCCTTTTTAGCAAAGATCGCTCAACGGTTTAGTTTGTCAAAAGAGGGATCCAAAAAGAAAACTATGCATCTAGTCATCGACATTTCGGGATCGCATATGCATTATTCTGTAGGCGACAGTTTGGCTATTTGTCCTAGAAATGACCCCGAACTAGTCCAAAAGACTTTGAAATCCCTTAAATTGCATGGTACAGAGACAGTTGTTGATCGCCACGGCCATTCCTATCCCTTTGCTGAGTTTTTATCTTCGCATGTCAACCTAAGAACGATCAGCAAAAAGTTTGTGCAAACGATGGCTGAAAAAGCGCATAAGCAAGAGTTGCAAGTCGTGCTCGAAAATCCCGATTGGAAAGAGCACCTGGCAAGTCATGAAGTATGGGATTTCCTTCACAAGTACCCTGAAGCCAGATTCGAAGCACAAGAAATTGCCTCCCTTCTTCTCCCTCTCCTTCCTCGATTCTATTCCATAGCCTCTTCTCAGGCCGAAGTGGGCGATGAAGTCCACCTTACAGTCGCTTATCTCGATTACGAAACCGAAGGAAAGAGAAGATTGGGAACATGCACGCACTACTTGTACGAGCTGGCTCCCCTGAATTCTCCTGAAATACCCGTTTACATTCATCCTGGGCACGACTTTAGACCACCGGAAAAGCATGAAACCTCCATCATCATGATCGGTCCTGGGACTGGAGTAGCGCCATTCCGCGGTTTTATGCAGGATCGCGTCGTTAAGGCCCATAGCGGAAAAAACTGGCTCTTCTTTGGCGAATGGACGCGCGAACGCGAGTTTTTCTACGAAGAAGAGTGGCTGAAATGGGAAAAGCAAGGCATCCTTCGCCTTTCCCTCGCATTTTCGCGCGACCAGCCGGAAAAAGTCTACGTCCAGCATCGCATGCTGGAACATGCCGAAGAACTATACCGCTGGTTAGAAGAAGGCGCTCTCATCTACGTCTGCGGCGACGCCCACCAGATGGCCAAAGATGTCGAAAAAACCCTCCACACCATACTGATGCAGCAAGGACACCTCAGCGAAAGCGAAGCCCACGATTACATCAAGCGCCTCCGCAAGGAAAAGCGCTACCTCCGTGACGTCTACTAAAGCTACACTCGGATTTTTAATCGCAAAGTTGAAAAGAAGGACTCGTCAAAATATTTGGAAAGCAAAGTCACAAAGAAAAAACAGGTAAATGTCTCTTCAGCGACTCTAAGTTGAAATCTTTAAAACAGTTTGAAACGAAATGAATTTAATGGGACTTCTTTGTGCCTCTTTGTGTTTCATTTTCTTTTAATTGTTTAGCCTGTCGTGACGATAGCGAAAGCTTGTACTCCGTCTCCACAGCCAAAGTCGGTGAGTCCCTCACCTGTTGTGGCGGTAATGCCGACCTGACCGATGTCGAGTTCCATCACTCTGGCGACGTTTTCGCGCATTTTTAGAAGCATTGGTTTTATTTTCGGCCGTTTTGCTTCAATCGTTACGGATACGTGGAGCACTTTTTGTCCTTTGAGCGTCTTCATAGCCTCTTTGAGGTAGACTTCGCTGTCTGTGATTCCGTCTTTCAGGCAAAGGTCATCTGCAATGCCGCCTAAGATGAGGACGTGTGTAATGGAGGAGATCGCGTTGCAGATAGCGTGGAAGACCACATCGCCATCTGAATTGGCGTTGAAGCCCGGAGCATCGTCAAAGATGATGCCTGCCATGATGCAAGGCTTGGTGGATTCTGGGGAGAGAAATCGGTGGCTGTCTTGGCCGATGCCAGTTTTAAAATTTGTCATGGGATCCATGATAAGGAATTGGTTTTTTTTGCGGTAGTGTTTTTCGGTTTATTATTATCGATAATTAAAAAGTTCTAACTATGTAGTTGAAGCTGTCGAGAATGTTTTATAGTCTATTTTAAGCAGTTTTTGAATTCCGTGGAAATTTTTTTGAGTTTTTTTAGATTTTTTTTCATTCCTTGTTGTATTTAATTTAAATACTTGATAAGAAGACAGGCGAGACGAAAAATGCTTGCTCTCATGCACTTGAGAGAAATATTTTTAAAAATAGTAAAAAACTTAGAAAGACGCGGATCATATGGAAATAATGAAAATTAAAGGCGGAGCTCCATTAAAGGGACACGTCAAAGCCTCCGGGGCAAAAAATGCCATCACTAAATTATTAGTTGCTTCACTTCTTTCCGATAAAAAGTGCCGCTTTTTTAATGTTCCAGATATTGGTGATGTGGAAGTGACTGTGGCTTTGATCAAAGATCTTGGCACTGAAGTGCATTGGGATAAGAAAGCCGGCTACATGGAAGTGCAAACTAAAGAATTAAAAACGACTTATATCCCTCAACGTTTTTGCGGTGCTAATAGAATTCCTATTTTAATGATCGGCGCGCTGCTTGGTCGTACGGATGAAGATATTATTGTTCCAACAGTAGGTGGTTGCAAATTAGGCAAACGCCCAGTGGATTTCCATATTAAATCTTTAGAAGAACTCGGCGCAACAATCGAATATCGTGAAATGAAGAAAGAAGGCGCCTATCTTGCTCAAGCGCGCAATGGATTAAAAGGTTGCGTCATCACGCTGCCATATCCTTCTGTGGGAGCAACGGAAAACACCATTCTGGCAGGAGTGACTGCCCGCGGCACGACGATCATCAAAAATGCAGCGACCGAGCCTGAAGTGGTAGAGCTGATTTTGTTCCTGCAAAAACTGGGTGCGGTGATTACATTGGATGTCGACCGTACGATCCACATCCAAGGAACCAGAAGATTTTACGAAGTGGAGCACACTGTCATGCCGGATCGCAACGAAGCGATCTCTTGGGGCTTGGCAGCAATCGCTTCTAAAGGCCGAGTATTCGTGGAAGGCGCAGAGCATCTGCATATGATTACCCTGTTGAATAAGATCCGCGAAGTGGGCGGCGGTTTTGATGTGAAATCCAATGGCATTGAGTTCTATTACGACGGTTTGCTGCAAGGCGGCGTGCATATCGAAACAGACGTCCATCCTGGATTTATGACCGATTGGCAGCAACCTTTTGTCGTTCTGCTCTCTCAAGCTGCAGGATCTTCAGTCGTGCATGAAACAGTTTATGAAAATCGCTTTGGCTACACAGAAACTCTCGCAGAGATGGGTGCAGACATTACACTGTTCAAGCAGTGTCTGGGTGGAAAAGAGTGCCGGTTTGCAACCCACAGTTTCCATCACAGCTTGATTGTGAAAGGGGCTACACCTTTAGTGGGAAGAGACATCGTCGTTCCCGATCTGCGTGCAGGGTTTGCTTATGTACTGGCTGCAGCGATTGCAGAAGGCACAAGCAATCTTTCGGGACTCCACTTCCTGGACCGCGGCTATGAAAATATCGTGGAAAAATTAGGTTCTTTAGGTGTTGACGTAGTTCGAGAGAAAACGGACAACCCTTTAAAGAGCGAAGTGGTAATGGCAGTCTAATCGCCTTTCTGTTAAACTGTTAGGGATGGAAACGTGGCGGGATCGACTCCGTAAAAACTTTACATCTCGAGACGCTTTTGCGGATTTTCTCCATTTAACAGCGGAACAGAAAGAACAGCTGCTTACCAGTCCGCATTTTTCCTGGAACATTCCTCTAAGATTGGCGGAAAAAATGCAAAAAGGAACGCTTGAGGATCCCCTCTTGAGGCAATTTGCTGCCTTAAAAGAGGAACTCGTGGAAGCTGCAGGGTTTAAAGAAGATCCCGTTCAAGATGCTTGTTTCCAAAAAACCCCAAGCCTATTGCAAAAATACGCGACCCGCGCTCTGTTGATCTCGACTAGTGCTTGCGCCATGCACTGCCGCTTCTGCTTTAGGCAAACTTACCCTTATGAAGGCGTGGCTAAAGAGTTTGCCGAAGAAATTGCGTGTGTGCGTTCTGACCCCACGATCGATGAATTGATTTTGAGCGGAGGTGATCCTCTTTCTCTCTCGGAGCGCGTACTAGAAGGCCTTTTTGAAGATCTAAAAACCATCCCTCATTTAAAAAGAGTGCGGTTCCATACGCGTTTTCCTATAGGAATCCCCGAGAGAATTGATGCACGCTTTCTCTCCCTACTGACCAACCTGCCGTTCCAGGTGTGGTTTTTGATCCATTGTAATCATCCCTTAGAACTGGATAACGATGTTATTGAGAGTATGAGCCGCATTCGGCGTCTAGGGATTCCGGTCTTAAGCCAAACAGTGCTTCTAAAAGGCGTAAATGACGATGAAAAGGTGCTGGAAGCGCTCTTTCGCAGCTTCGTGAATGTAGGAATCACTCCCTACTATCTCCATCAGCTCGATCGCGTTCGAGGAGCTACCCATTTTGAAGTTCCGGTAGTTAGAGGTTTGGAGTTGATACGCCATCTGGAACAATCCCTTCCCGGATACGCCGTCCCTAAATACGTCCAGGAAATCCCGCACCGCAAAAGCAAAACGGTGCTACATTCTTTCCAAAGTGTGGATCCCTAACAGATTTAGCCCCTTTTTAAGCACTCTTGCGGTGAGTTCAGCCATTTGCAGGCGGGAGTTTTGCTCGGGGGCGCCTTCGACGCGGCAATCTCTGAAGAATGCATTGAACTTTTCTGCCAAGGCAAAGAGGTATTCTGTGAGTCGGTTAGGTAGTAGGGAGTCTGCGACCTGATCGAGCACTTCCTGGAATTGGCACAATTGCAAGGCGAGAGCCGTTTCAGATGGGTGTGTCAGGGTGATTGGTTCTTTGCCTATTAGGGTTTCGATATCGATTCCGACCTTTCGTTTGATGCCGCCAACGCGCACGTAGGAGTAGAGGATGAATGCCGCGGTGTTTCCTTCGAAACGGAGCATTTTTTCATAGCTGAACTGGTAATCACTCATACGATGGGAGGATAGGTCTGCATATTTGACAGCGCCTAAGCCTAGTACTTTTGCAGCGTGCTCCAGTTCGTTTTCGGAAAGCTGAGGGTCTCTTGCCACCAAGATTTTTTTTGCTTCTT
Organism: Parachlamydiaceae bacterium; assembly: GCA_047972195.1. Lineage (GTDB taxonomy): Bacteria > Chlamydiota > Chlamydiia > Chlamydiales > Parachlamydiaceae > CAZSDA01. The sequence goes on along the minus strand of JBKEAL010000284.1, from coordinate 10,777 downwards.
CTATGGATGCGTTTAAAAGATCGACCAATTTTTCTGTCTCGCCGGAACGCGTACGGAATTTTTTTCCATCAGCTCCCAAAACCAGTCCAAAACCGACGTGGTCAGTACGTACTTTTCTTGGATCCAGGTATCCGGCCTTTTCAGCTGCTTTGAATACCATATGGAAGTGAGTGGATTGTCCTTGGTCTGTCACGTAGATCAAGCGGTCTGCTTTTTCTTCTTGAATGCGTTGCCGGATGGCTGCCATGTCAGTGGTGTCATAGTTGTAGCCGCCATCTGATTTTTGGACCATCAACGGAAGACTTTCGCCTTCGCGGTTTTGAAATCCTTCGAGAAACACACATTTTGCTCCATCGGAGATCGTGACTAAGCCCTTGGACTCCAGGTCTTGGACTATGCCAGGAAGGAGGGAATTATAAAAGGATTCTCCACGCGTAATAAGTTTTACATCTAAGAGATCGTAGATTTCCTGATAGGCAATGCAGGAGATCTCACAAATCATTTTCCACGCTTGCAGAGCTTCTTCATTGCCGCTCTGGAGGGCGACCACTTCCAGTTGAGAGCGTTTTTTAAATTCAGGGTCGCAGTCAAAAAGGGCTTTGGATTCCTTGTACCAGCGCATCAAGTCTGCAAGGGTTGCACTTTCTTTTCGACTGAACACTCCGGGGTGGGTCTCTCTGAGGTAGGCAATCAGCATCCCGAATGCGGTTCCCCAATCACCTAAGTGATTGATTCTTAGTACATCATGTCCGAGAAATTCCAAAATCCGCGCTAAAGCATCACCGATAATCGTGGAGCGCAGATGCCCTACGTGCATCTCTTTTGCTGTATTAGGAGACGAAAAGTCAATGACGATTCGCTCTTTTTTATCTGGAGTAGATACGCCGAGGCGCCCTTGTCGGAGCATTTGCGTCAATCTCTCGGCCAAATAGCTGTTTTTTAAAGTGATGTTGATGAATCCCGGACCTTCAATCTCTAGCTTTTCGATCATTTCCGGAGCAGATATCTTCGTTGTGATCTCCTGGGCGACTATGCGAGGATTTTTTTTCAATTCTTTAGCCAATTTCATCGCGCTATTGCATTGGTAGTGGCCGAATTTTTCTTGTGTGCTGGGTGTGATTTCCAGTCGCGTGCCTTGAGCGTCGCTAAATAGATCAATAAGAGTGTGAAGAATCGTTTTCATAGCGGTATTTTCGTCTAAAATGGAAAAAAAGTAAATTGGATTTTTTTTGTTGTATGTTAATAATTTAGATAATATAATTGTCATTATGAACGAAATAAATAATGTTTATTTTGAACGGCTTATTTATCACAAGATTCTTCCGGCATCGGAAAAGAAATCGGATAAAATCACTTCCTTTTTTAAACAGGTATTTGAGGCGATCTCTACCTTTTTCTTTCGTTTAGTGTATGCGCTGACAACCCATCGATTTGAAACAAATGCTTCTTTAGCCAATCGGCTGGTTTCAAAAATGGAACCTGCGGACGGCCTCACATTTGCGAAGGTTAATCAGCTTTTTCACCACGTAGTTCACGATGCCTTCATTGACACATGCGAGGAGTTTATAGACAGCGCAGAAGTACAGTTAGAAACTTTGGAAGATCCGCTTGAAAGGCGCTTGGTTTTACAGACGCTTCATGAGGCCTATATTCGAGCTGGCAGGCGGGAGGAGTCTCCTTTGCAGGAAAAGGTGGACGTCATACCCATCCCTAGCGGCTCTACTTTTCTTGAGGCGTTTCTACTTGCAGGTAAGCAGAATCAGTATAGTGAGGAACTTTTCTTAGGTTTTGCGGGAATTTTTGGAGCTGACTTTCCAAGGCCCGGATTGCTGATTGAAATGGATGGGGAGCTTCACGATTTAAGCGATCCTGATACTCCATTTCCCATGAATCGGGTTGTATCGCTTCTTTCACATTGGGTTGAGAAGGATCTCTCTCTCATCGAAGAGCAGATTCAATTTCCTCAATACCAACAGTTTATGAATTTCTTCAAAGAAGAACACGAAAGCGAGCTAGAGTCTGTAAAGCGTTTTTATCGCGAAAGGATTCCAGTGAAAGGCGATATTAAACAGAAATTGGAACAGATGCTCAATGATGCGGTGCCGATAGATACTTTCTTGCAGCCAGAGATAGAAAAAGCGATCGCCATGAAGTTGATCGACTTTTTGATCTTGTTTACTCAGACACTTGCCGCTGAACCTTCTATCCGCGCTTTCCAAGATCCTTTAAGCGTCCAAGCGGGTTTAGGGTATACGTTGAATGGAAATAAAAGGTTAATCTCCTTCGTAGACGACCAGTTAGACCACTTTACCCTGACTATGGAGTATCTCCACAGAAGCCCGGGAGAGCCTGACTACTATTTTGAAACCACTGTCCTCGACGTTCCTTCATTAAGAACAGGCGAAGAGTACACAATCACCATTGGTAGAAATTACCGATTTCCTTAATTTTATTTTTCTAGTTTGCTCTCAGCCAGTCGGTTCGCGATGGTATTCGTGGGAGCGTGTTTTATTTTAGATTCTTTAAAAATTTCTAGTAGCACTTGATAGATGTTCTCTGTGCGCTCCCGGGCGGTGTTTGGATTGTATCCTCCGGGAGCAAATTCCTGGCTCGCATTGATGATCCCACCGGCATTTACTACGTAGTCAGGAGCGTATAAGATGCCTCGCTGATACAGTTTTTTCCCCATTTCTTCGTCGGAAAGCTGATTATTTGCAGACCCTGCAACCGCTTTGCACTTGAGATGAGGGATGGTTTCAGGATTTAAGACTCCGCCTAAAGCGCAAGGGGCGAAAAAATCGCAAGGAACGGTGAGAATTTCCTTTGTGGACACGACCTTACCTCCCAGTTGGAGGTTGCATTTTTCCAGGTGCTCTTCATCCAGGTCGGCATAGATTAACTCAGCACCTTGCCAGAAAAGGAAGTGTGCCAATTTGCATCCGACGTTGCCTAAACCTTGGATCGCTACGCGCTTGCCTTTGAGGGAAGGGGAGCCGAACAGAAATTCTGCGCAAGCTTCTATGCCTTTGAGGATGCCGAAAGCTGTAAAGCGGCTAGGGTCGCCGCTGCTCTTCTTCTGTGGGAGGGCTGCGACGTGCGGGGACTTTTGGTGGATCACCATCATGTCCGCAGTCGTAGTGCCCACATCTTCGGCAGCGATGTAATCGCCCTTTAGCTCATTGAGCGCTTCGCCATAAGCTAGGAGAAGTTCTTTTGTTTTGTCTTTCTTTGGCGATCCGATCAGAACGCTTTTCCCGCCGCCTAAGCCTGTTCCGGCTAAAGCGGATTTATAGGACATCGCTTTAGAGAGTTTCAACACATCTGTTAACGCCTCTTCTCGAGAAGCGTAAGGGAGCATGCGCAGACCGCCAAGACTTGGGCCGGGCTTTGTGCTGTGAATCGAGATGAAGCCGTGGAGGCCTGTCGGTGCGTCGATAATTTCGACTACTTTTTCATATCCAGGAATCTGCAGTTCTTTGACAATCACCATAAGAAGCTAACTTACACAGAATATGCGGCTTTGTCAAATTGAACGCTTGATTATCATTTGTCTTTCTGTTAGAATCTGTTCCTAATCCCAAAGATCAGAAGCTTGGAGAAAACTGGATGGCTAAACTTACCGTTTCCAAGGAGTTGCAAAACTCTATTAAAGAATTTTTGAATGAGAATCCGTTCGCGGAACTGTTGAACGCCTACCTTTTTTACGTAGAAAAAAGGTTCGATCTGAATCCGGTTCTCTTTGTGAGAGATAAAATCATCTACCAAAGTACAGATGATGCGGTGAAAGCTTTAGAGAAAGAGGGCAAGCTTTGGCACGAAGCAGAGATTAAAATCTCTGTCGGGCAAGCAAGCGTCAACGAGCAAACAAAGAAAATCTACATCTGCCCCTTTACAGGCAAAGTATTCGGCGATAACACCCACCCTAATCCGCAAGACGCGATCTACGATTGGGTGTCTAAATGTCCGGAAAATACAGAGCGTGTCGGCGGTTTGAAAGCCAAGCGCTTTTTTGTCTCTGAAGATCCTGAAGTGATTCAAAATTATTTGGCTAAAGTGAAGCCAAAAGATCCAATCACAAAAATCGTTTACTCTTCTGTGCTGAATGGCAAACTGTTCAACAGCAAGGCTGCTGTCATTGACGATTTTAAAAAGAATTACTTAAAACCGATGACGCTGTTTGAAGTGCAGAACCAAAACAAATTCGAGATTGAGTCCGAATTCTTAAACTTTATCCAAACGCAGCTTGTCGAGGAGAAAATCGGTGCATTCGTCGAAGCTTTGGCTGAAGAGGAAGCGTTCCAGGCAAGTATTGCAAAGTGGTTAGAAGCATAGAATTTATCTCCCATTCCAGAGAAGAAACCATAGCATTTGCTGAACAGTTCGGCAAAACGGTGCCTGAGGGCGCCGTACTTTGCTTCTTTGGGGATTTGGCCGCAGGAAAAACCACTTTTATTAAGGGTTTAAGCCACGGATTTGGCGCAGTAGCCGAAGATGAAGTCAGCAGTCCGACATTTGTCATCTTGAATATTTACGAAGGAAAAAAGATTATTCACCATTTCGATCTTTACAGGCTAGAAGGGCCCGAAGCATTTCTCTCTATGGGTTTTGACCAGTATTTAGGCGGAGAGGGAATAGCTTGCATCGAATGGTCGGAGAAGATCTCCTCAATTCTTCCCATAAATGCTTATACAGTGACTTTGACAACGCTCGGGGAAGATCGGCGAAAGATCAACATCAGGAGTCCGCAAGATGGCTGAGAAGAAAACAGCAAAGTTTGTGAAAACCTGCTTTGAGTACAAAGCATTTCCTGAACTCAAGGATCTCAAGGGAAAAATCCTTCCAGAAATTGCTGTTGTCGGCAAATCCAATGTGGGCAAATCGAGCCTGCTGAATGACCTTTTTCAAGTTAACGGATTAGTTAAAACCTCCTCCACACCGGGAAAGACTCAAGCGATCAACTTTTTTGTCTGGAATGAAGAGATTTCTTTTGTCGATCTACCGGGTTACGGCTTCGCAAAAGTGCCTTTAGAGGTGCGTGAGAAGTGGGGGCCCATGATTCAGGAGTACTTAAACTCCAGAGAATCCTTGAAACTCCTACTTTTCCTGTTTGATATCCGCAGAGAACCGACGCAGGAAGACCGCATGTTGATGGAGTGGATTGCTCAAGCAAACAAGGGCGTCATCCTCGTGTTGACTAAGGTCGACAAAGTGACACTGAACGAAAAAAATGCGATGACGAAGAAGATTCTTCAGGCATTTGATACAGAAAATTTACACGTAATCCACTACTCCGTCCCCAAAAAAGTGGGCCGAGAGCCGCTGTGGAAATTGATTAAAGAGGCGATGGAATGAAACGATTTGAACAACAAACATTTATTTGCATGGATTGCGAGACCACAGGTCTGGACGTCGACAAAGACCGCATCATCGAGATCGCCATCACGAAATTTACTTTCAATGAGATTCTGGAAGAGTTTGAAACGCTGGTAAATCCCGAAAAATTGATTCCTGAAGAATCGATCAAGATCCACCATATCACAGATGAAATGGTTCAGCATGCGCCTCTGATGAAAGACGTCCTGCCGCGCGCCCTTGAGATGATCGGCAACCACATCATCGTCGGCCATGGCGTTAAGTTCGACGTGGATATGGTGAGAAAGGCAGCAGATCGAGTGGGTGTTCCTACCAAAATCGCGCACAACCCAACTTTGGATACCCTCCGCATGGCTAGACTCTACGGAGAAAGCCCAATCAACTCCCTGGAGCAGCTGCGCAAACACTTCAATATCGAAGAGGAAGGCGCCCACAGAGCAATGAGCGATGTGATCGTCAACATGAACGTGTTCAAACAGCTTTGCAAGAACCATAAATCACTTGACCATCTGTTTGACGTCCTTTCCCGCCCTATCCCTATGAAGATCATGCCACTCGGAAAACATAAGGGACGCCTTCTCAAGGAACTTCCACTTGATTACCTCCGCTGGGCTGCCAACAAGGACTTCGACCAGGACTTGTTGTTCTCCCTCCGCAGCGAAATTAAGCGCAGAAAGAGCGGTAACCACTTCTCCCAGTCAGCCAATCCCTTCCACGGGCTCTAAAACTCATGCCCGAATGTCTCAATGAGGTCAAGCTTAACTTCTTAATTTTAGAATAGCAAAAGTTAATAGGTTAAGCTTGACCCCATTGTCTTATTCATCAAATTATTAAAATATTTTTTAGTAAATTAAAATATTTTTAATTTACTAAAAACAAAAAAACACATTGACGTCAAAAAAACAAAAAGTTTATAAATCTTGCAAATGTCCTAAAAAGGGCATAATTTTTTTAAATCTCTAACGTTAGGTTCAATTATGCACAGAGTTTTTTTATATTTTTTTATTGCAATCGCGGCTTGTTTTAATTCAATTCAAGCTGAAGAAGAATTTTATGTTAAAACTAAGATTCGTGTGGAAACTTCTAATGTTTACATTAATAATGAAGGAATATTTTTGATGATCGGTCAACAATTGTTTCCAGTAGAAGCTTTAATTAAGGATGAAGATGGTTTTTCTGTGATAGGAATTGAACTTGCACGTGACGACTGGATTTGCGGAAGGTGCCAAGCTGTTAATAACGTCGGAAATAGAAAATGTATAGGTTGTGGATTATGGAGATAATAAAGCTCTATTTTCTAGTTCTATTAGTCTTTCCTGCGATTTTTTTAAGTTCATATGAATTACATCAAGAGCCCGTTAATGGGGGGCTCTTGAGGTCAATAAGTGAGGTTGATAGGACGAGAATTGAATTGTTGTTTTCTACTTTTGTTGGCAAAGATCCTTTTGCTTATGTACTTTTTGGAGACAAACCTATGGCCCTCTCAGGTGGATTTAGAAAGCAATCTTGGGAGAGTATGTTATTGAATGATGCTTTTGGAGACTTGTTTTGGAAAAGATGGGAGACTTGGAAAAAATATACCTTGGGAGTGAAATTTCCAAATTATCTGTTTCTTGAAGAAAACTTTTCCGCCTTTCCAAGCATTCGTTTCATCATTTTCATTAACAAGAAGTTATTTATTAAGACGATACAAAATCACTCAGATCGATTTCAGGAAATTACTGGGAGTAGATTGGATCCAGAAAGGCTTCTTTTAGAATTGGAGAACGGAAAGACGAGTTTACAACAAGCGATCCACTTTAATGAAGAGTTGCTGGGCATTCTACTTGGGTTTGGACAACTTAACGCGTCGCATTATTCCAGACGACAACAAATTAAGGGCCCTTTGTTGATTCCTTTAGCATTAGACGAGACACCATCAGATGGGTTTTTGTCTATTGAAGAGGAAATGACCTACCTAAATGATCGGCTTCAATTTTCTTCCAACGAAGATCATGCGCTTTTTAAAATTTGCCCAGTTGAGTTCGTTGCTGATATCAATGCAAATGAAACAAAAGTTTTATGCAAGAAATACAGAGAATCCAGGGTGAGGCTTTGCGAACTTTACAGAGACCAATCTTATGTTGACGTATCGTTAAAGCAGTTGATGGAACCTTAGTCCTCTTTAGATTAATCAGAGGTCGAATTTGCTTAAAAAATCCGAGCATGATTTCGGGCATGGGCACGGGTTTATGGGGAGAGGCGGGTGATTTTCCAGTGAGTGTTGTCTTTGGTGTATTCAAAGCGGTCGTGGAGGCGATTTTCACGGCCGGTCCAGAATTCGAACCGCTCGGGAACGATCAGGTAGCCGCCCCAAAAGTCGGGACGGGGAATCTCTTTGCCGCGAAATTCCAGTTCGGCCATTTGGTATTGTTCTTCTAGGGCATCTCTGGAGCTTACCGGTGTATCTTGTTTTGAACTCCAGGCAGTGATCTGTGCTTTTCTGGGGCGCTTTTTGAAGTATTCATTGGAAAATTCGAGGGAGATCTTTTGGCAGTGTCCTTCGATGGTCACCTGTCTTTCCAGTTCCTTCCATAGAAAGAGGGCGGAGACTTGGGGGTTGTCTTCGATTTCACGCGCTTTGCGGCTTTTGTAGTTTGTGAAGAAGATCAGCCCTGCTGAATCGAATTGCTTTAAGAGGATTGTTCTTGAAGAAGGGGTTGCATCTCCATTAGCCGTAGAGAGGATAAAGGCGTACGGTTCGACCACTTGCGCCTTTTCAGCATCATGTAGCCAGTGTTGAAACTGTGTAAACGGGTTGGGATCGAGATCTTCCTTGGAAAGCTCGGCTTTGTTGTACTCGGTACGGGGAAATGGGTCCATAATTCCTTAGATAACAAAATTGGGAATTTCCTGTAGAATGCGGATATGGTTGCACTTAAAGACTTATCTATTAGAAACAAAAGAGCTTTAGTCAGGGTGGATTTTAACGTTCCGCTTGACGAACAGGGAAAAATTCTCGATCCATCCAGGATCGTATCTGCTTTGCCTACTATCCGCTATTTATTGGAGCAGGGTTGCTCGATCGTTTTGATGAGCCACATGGGGAGGCCGAAAGGGGGAAAGGAGCCTAAGCTTTCACTGAAAGTGTGCGCTCAAGCATTAAGCGATCTATTAGGGAAACAGGTGGTGATTGCACCAGATTGCGTGGGTCCTGAGGTGAAAAAGCTAGTGGATGCCTTGAAGCCCGGTGAGATCCTCATGCTGGAAAATTTGCGTTTTTATCCTGCGGAAGAAAAACCGGAACTCGACCCGGAATTTGCTAAACAGTTGGCGTCTTATGGCGATTTTTATGTAGACGATGCCTTTGGATGCGCACACCGAGCCCACTCATCAATCGTCCCTGTGGCGAAGTTCTTTCCTGGTAAATCTGCTGAAGGATTTTTATTGGAAAAAGAGAGAAAAGCCTTATCACAGCTCTTGAACGACCCGAAGCGGCCCTTTTTAGCTATCTTGGGCGGTGCGAAAGTTTCAAGCAAACTGGGAGTGATCCATTCTCTGCTAGAAAAGGTCGATGTTTTGGCAATTGGCGGAGCAATGGCTTTCACTTTTTTAAAAGCCAAGGGCATGCAGGTGGGATCTTCTCTGGTTGAAGACTCATTGATTAAAGAAGCAGAAGGCGTAATCAAAGCGTGCGAAAATAAAAAGATTCCGCTGCTTTTGCCGTTAGATGCTGTGGTTGCGGCAGAGCCTGCCGTCTCGGCTGTTACTAATACGATTGCTTTGAACCAGGGGATTCCGCAAGGAATGAAGGGGCTGGACATTGGACCCCAGACCGTTGATCTCTTTATAGGCCAAATCAAGCTCGCCAAGACGATTTTTTGGAATGGACCAATGGGAGTATTTGAAGTAAAGCCTTTTGCTCAAGGGACATATGCGATCGCCAAAGCCTTTGGGGAGAGCGGAGCGACGACTGTCGCGGGAGGAGGGGAAACGGTGGCTGCTCTCATGCAAACTCCTTACAAAGATAAAGTTTCGCACCTTTCTACGGGAGGCGGTGCTTCATTGGAATTGATTGAATTCGGCACATTACCCGGTATTGATGCTGTAAAATAGCTTCATTTTCTTGTTGAGTTTTTTCCTTTATTATGCTAGAATTTTGTCAACTGGAATAAAACACAGGCATTAAGGCTCATGTGCAATTCTTTTACAGCCTTTAATTCATTACAACCCAATCTACATTACAATTTTTTTTGGTTCCAAAACTATAAGTTAGGGGTTTTACTATGGCAGACGATCGCACAGATCAGTCGTCAGAATTTACCGGACTAAAAGCCATTTTATGGCCTGTCCACCGTTATGAGTTGAAAAAGCTCATTCCAATGCTTGTAATCTTCTTTTTAATTTCCTTCGACTACAACGTTCTGCGTACAATGAAGGACGCTTTAGTTGTGACTGCAAAATCTTCAGGAGCTGAGGTGATCCCCTTTATTAAGGTGTGGGTCATGTTCCCTGGCGCTATCTTGCTGACTTACATTTTTACTCGTCTGACCAACCGTTTTTCAAGAGAAACAGTCATTTATTCAATTCTGGGACTGTTTTTAACCTATTTTTTCGTATTCACCTTCTTTCTTTATCCCATCCGAGACATTTTACATGCCGACAGAGCAGCTGATTATTTGGAAACCGTCCTTCCGTTAGGGTTTAAAGGTTTTATCGCTATGGTGCGCTATTGGTCGTTTACGACGTTTTATGTCATGAGCGAACTGTGGAGCAACATTATCTTATTCTTGCTCTTTTGGGGCTTTGCAAATCAGATCACGAGAATTGGGGAAGCCAAGCGGTTTTACGGCCTTTTTGGGATAGGTGCCAACTTATCCGGCGTCGCTGCAGGCAGCTGCTCCATGTACTTTTGCTTGCAGGAATTCAATCCAAATCTCCCTTTTGGTAGCGATGCCTGGGAGCAGTCGATGATGCTGCTGATTGGTTTGGTGATCATTGCAGGATTCTTGGCCATGGCGTTATTCCGCTGGATGAACAAAGTGGTATTGACCGATCCGCGCTATTACGATCCTACCGACGCGTTGGGAGAAAACAAGGTTAAAGGGCGCATGTCGATGCGTGAAAACTTTTCTTATCTGTTTAAATCAGATTACCTGTTTAGCTTGGCGTTGATCGTTATATCTTACAATCTTGTCATTAACTTGGTCGAGGTTGTTTGGAAGCATGAGGTGAGAGCTCTTTACCCCAATCCGCAAGACTATAACTACTACATGAATCAGGTGACGACCATTATTGGCGTCATTGCTACATTTACAGCCCTTTTTGTGTCGGGGAATTCGATCCGCAAATTTGGTTGGACTGTGACAGCAATGCTAACTCCGTTGATCCTATTTATCACAAGCGTCGGGTTCTTTGGGTTCTT
>JBKEAL010000277.1:0-2566 GCA_047972195.1 Parachlamydiaceae bacterium | reverse complement strand
CGATCGCTTGCTGATGCTTATCTCGGCAGCGTTCAAACGCTTCGCGATCCAACTGCCAGCTTGGCTCTAATAAACCTGCGGGTTCAAAAATCAAACGGCAGCGATAGCTTTCGGTGTGGCGCTCCAGGGTATTGAGTACGCCATCCAAATGCCATTTATATCCGGGACTGCGACGCACAATGGCATCGTTTTCCAACAGTCGCAGCACCTGTTGAATCTCACCGCGATTGGCGTCATACCGCTGCTGCAACTCCTTTTCGGAGAAGGTGGCTTCCATGTCGCCAAAAAACAGGTCGGTCAATAAACGCAGATAGAGTTCGTCCAATCGCGATTGTTGACTGCTCACGTTGTCGATCGCTTGTATTTCGGTGGCATCCACCAACAATACAAACCCTTTGTAAGGCACCGCTTTACAAATGCCCCGCTCACACAAGTGCTTGAGCACCGTGCGCACCGGCGTGCGCGACACTTCAAACGCTTGCGCCAGTGACGATTCATTCAGGCTGCTGCCAGCTTTCAACTCGTCCGCTTTAAACCGGGACACCATTTTAAACAGCAGTTCTTGTTGCAGCCGCGTGTTGGCGTTCTTATCCATATCCGTGATCACATCGATTGATTGTTGGCTTTATGGTAAACACAAAGCCGCCCCTTTGCCAAAATTGTATTTTCGCAACCAGAATACAATCCGTTAGTACAAGCCAACAGCTTGACAGTCCAACTTCAGGGGCAAGCCGCGAGCGGCTTAACGTCTCATGAGGTAAAGGAAGTAGCCGCCGCCGATCAGCGATGCGAGTAACCCTGCGGGGAATTGCCAAGGAAACCACAAGGTTCGACCGATCCAATCGGCGCACACCATAATGATTGCGCCCAGCAAAGCGGCGGTCAGCAGTTGAGGAACAGCGCGATATTGATGCAGCGAACGCGCCATGTGCGGCGCCAACAGGCCAATGAAGCTCAATGGGCCAATCACAATCGTGCACAGTGTCGTTAGCCCAGCCACCAACAAAAGCAGTACCAAACGCACCATTTTGACATCAACGCCAATACTTTGGGCGGTGGTGTTGCCCAAGCCAATCAGTTCAATCCAGCGATGCAGGGTCAGCGCCAACGCGCCAAGGATTGTCACGCCAACCGCCAGTAAAGTGACATCTTGCGCGGCCACCAGATAAGTCGATCCCGACAGCCAAGTCAGCAGCGCGGTCGCGTTGTCGCCACCCGAACTCATCACCACACGCAACAAGGCATCCAAGCCAGCACTGAGCGCAATACCGGTTAACAAGGTTTGCGTGGGCGCAAAATTGTGCTTTCTGCCCATCGCCCACACCAACGCTGTTACGGACATCGCGCCCAAACACCCCAGCAGCATTTGCTGCTCACGGCTCACGGTCAGCCCCAATTGCGTTCCTAGCACTAACGCCAGCGCCGCGCCAGAACTGATACCCAATACTTCTGGGCTTGCCATCGGGTTATTGGAAATGCGTTGAATGATGGTCCCCGCGAACGCCAAGCCTATCCCCGCCCCCAATGCAACCAGCACGCGGGGCGCGCGCAGTTCAAACAACGAGGGCGTGAGTGCGAAATTCCACCCCGCTTGGTTTTTCCCCACCACCACCGCAAAAATACACAGGCCGATCAACACCATCGCCAAAATCAGCAGCACTTTTCGGCAATCAACAAACTGATAGTGGCCGACTGCTTCCGATCGCGTTTTGAGTTCCGATTTCAAATGGGTGCGTTGCAGCAACCACAATAAGAATGGTGCGCCCAGCAAGGCGGTCATCGCACCAGTCGGTAACAGTTCACCGCCCGCGCCTGAAAACGGCTGAACCACAAGATCCACCATCAGCAGCAGCGTGCTGCCAATCACGCCGCTCAGCGCAATTTGTTTGGTTAACGTTCTCGCGCCCAGCATACGTGCAATAGCTGGCGCAACAATACCGACAAAGCCAATTAACCCCACTTCACTCACCACCGCGGCGGTCATGAATATCGCCAGTGACAAACACAGCAGCTTGATTTGCTTGATATTGACGCCCATTGACGTCGCCACTTGGTCGCCAAACTGCAATGCTGATAACGGGCGTTGCAACATGAGCAACAGCCCCGCTGGCAGAAACACCGCAGGCAGCAAAGTCTGAGTGCTCGACCAATCGTTCTGATTGAGCGCTCCGGCGCCCCACACGAACAAACTGGTCAAGCGTTGTTCATGCAACATCAACATCATGGTATTGAGAGAGCCGAGAAACAGGCTGACCACCATCCCAGCCAACACCATGTGCAGCGGCGAATAGCCTCGGGAAGCGCTGAGCGCAAACACTAATCCGGTCGCCATGCATCCGCCCATGAACGCAGGAATAAAGCCCGGCATACTCCATTGTATCGGCACAAACAACATGCTGAGGATAATGCCGAACTCCGCGCCAGCCGCGACGCCAAGCGTGGTGGGCGAAGCGATCGGGTTACGCAGCACAAACTGCATCACGCATCCGGCAACCGCCAACGCAAAACCACACAACAGCGCCATGCTCAAGCGCGGTAAATAAGTTAACTGAGTGATCAAATGCTG
>JBKEAL010000234.1:0-1472 GCA_047972195.1 Parachlamydiaceae bacterium | reverse complement strand
CATTTTTTCATTCACCGTGCTCATCCTAAGCCAACGCTAAGTAACGCCCAATATGATGGAGAGACTTAATTCAGTCTCATTTGGGTAATTGGAGGTAAGGTTATGATGCAAATGGTCAGTGAGAATCCAAAACTGCGAATCAAAAATCACTTACGTAAATTTGATCGCTACCGTAAAAACAAGATGTCCAACATCGCGAATCTGATGCTGTCTGCTGTCGGTAACCACCGCTATTCTCAGTCGTCATTGATTGCCGCCGATGAGGTTAAGGAAATTCTGATCGTCAGAAGTAATGACCGTGTTGGCAACACCGTATTCCTGATCCCGTTTATTCGTCAGGTTCAACACCACTACCCGAATGCCAAAATTACACTGCTGCTCAATAAACGCTGGCAGCAAGATGTGTTTGCCAATCTGGGGATTGAAACCTTTGAGTTTGCTAATCTGTCGTTTTCCAGTTTGTCGCAGTGTGTGAAATCCGTGCGCAGCCTGAGAAAGCGCGTGTTCGATCTCTGCCTGTCACCGAGTGTGTCGGCACAATCTTCCGTACTTTGCTCGCTCATGAGTGCGCGCAATAAGATTTCCTACACCAGCCGCTACGACAACGCCTTCACTCACACCTTCCCGGTGCACAAGGTGTATTCGCATGCCGCGCTGTGTAACTTAAGCCTGCTGCCGCAACTGCACAGCTCAGAGTTACTGGTCAACCCATGGAACAGCCATCAAATCAACATCAGCGAGGAAGAGTGTCGCCAAGGGTTTGAAGCCAAGACCGCACTGGTCGGGGATGATTCACTGTGCCTGACTTTCTTCCGTGGTGCGCGCGGCGATAAAAAACTCACGGATGTCGAGTGGCTCAATATTCTGCGTCAGTTCGAACGCGCTCATCATCAACCTATCACCTGGATTGAAATCATGGGACCAGAAATCGAAGCGCCACTGTGCCGCAATATTCAAACCTACCGCAGTAAAAGCCTGCGTGAACTGGCGTGCTTCCTGCGTCACACCGATGGTTTCATCAGTTGCGATACCGGACCACTGCACCTGGCCGACGCCGCAGGCGCAAGCTGTATTGGTTTGTACACGCACACGGATCCCGCGGTTTATGGCCTGCTGGGCGAGCGCTGTTTCCATGTGACAGACCTAGACAACATTGACGCAGCCACCATTCTGCAAGCACTGGAATCGGCGAAGGTTCTGCCGCAAGCCGCCTAATCTTGGACAGACTCCTCACGTTAAAAAAGCAGCCTGATGGCTGCTTTTATTTTGCTTGGCGTCCGGTTCAGTACGTAAAACTGGTCGGCGACTTATCGCCCCCGATGCAACACTGCGCGCTCTATGTTGATCAAACCATTCAACAGAGGTGTAAACCGCGCGGAAAGCCATTGAAAATAGCCCCAAACCACTGCCCCACTGACTAAGTACGCACCGAGGATATCGAACGGATAATGCACGCCGACATAAACTCGCGC
>JBKEAL010000148.1:0-6107 GCA_047972195.1 Parachlamydiaceae bacterium | reverse complement strand
GCGCGCTTAGCTGTTTTCTGAAAGAGTTCATGATGTTTCGGTCTCTGGGCTAAAAATTTACCCAAAGTTTACGAAATCAAAATTTAATCTGCTCGAGAAAAATGCTCAGCGGGAACCGCTGTTGAAAGTTGTATGTCAGAGATTTACACTTCAACTAAATGGAGATTTCTATGGTATGGACAAAAGAGAAGTTGAAAGCCATTCACGATCAACCCTTGCTAGATCTGCTGTTCCAGGCGGCTGAAGTGCATCGTAAACATCATAACCTCAATCAGATACAAGTGTGCTCGCTCATTTCTATCAAAACGGGCGGCTGTCCGGAAGATTGCAAATACTGTGCGCAATCTTCTAAATATCAAACCTCTATTAAGCCGACGCCGCTTATGAAAAAGGAGGAAATTTTATCTCTTGCTGAGCAGGCGATCGCGCGGGGTGTCACGAGGGTCTGTTTGGGAGCTGCCTGGCGATCCGTTAGAAATAGCGTTCAATTTGATGAAGTCAAAGCTGCAGTTAAGGCGTTGAATGAAAAAGGGGTTGAGGTGTGCTGCACTTTGGGAATGTTAACTGCAGAGCAGGCTAAGCAACTGAAAGAAGAGGGACTCTACGCCTATAACCATAATCTCGATACCTCTCCTGAGTACTACCCCTCTGTTGTAACTACTAGAACCTATGAAGACCGGTTAAAGACTTTGGATGTTGTTGCAGATGCAGGAATCAAGGCGTGCTGCGGCGGGATCTTAGGCATGGGAGAAACGGTGGATGACCGCATCAGTTTGCTTCATGTTTTAGTTACGCGCAATCCACAGCCGGAATCTGTGCCTATCAACGAATTGATGCCTGTTTCCGGCACTCCATTTGCAAACTCACAGCCGCTTCCTTTCTGGGATCTGCTTAGGATGGTAGCTACAGTGCGTATTGCGATGCCAAAAGCCATGGTGCGTTTGTCAGCGGGAAGGGTCCAGCGTTCCTATGCAGAACAGGCACTCTGTTTTATGGCAGGAGCCAATTCCATCCATGCAGGCGAAAAGCTTTTAACCTGCTCCAACCCACGCTTTGAAGAGGATATGCGTCTATTTGAAGCATTGAATCTCACGATCCAGCCGGCATTTGCGAATGATTGAAAGTCGGCTTGAAGAAAGAAAGAAAAGAGGAGCGCTAAGGTCGCTGCGATTTACGCAGGGACTGGTCGATTTTGCATCGAATGATTACTTTGGATTTGCTTCTCAAAGCGTGACAGGCGCATCTGGTTCAGGAGGATCGCGTCTATTGACGGGCCACCATCCCTTTTTTAGCAGTTTAGAAGAGAAGATTGCACGATATCATAGGTCAGAAAGCTGCGTGATTTTCAACTCCGGATATGCGGCTAATTTAGGGTTGTTTTCTGCTTTGGGGGATGCTCACACAACATTTATTTACGATCTGGAAGTGCATGCGTCCATTGTGGATGGCATGTGTTTGTCGCGCGCTCAGTGCAAGCCATTCCGCCATAACGATCTATTATCTCTTGAGAGAAGACTGAAAAGTACGAAAGGAACACGTTATGTCATCGTTAACTCGGTCTATTCTATGAAAGGCGACAAGGCGCCTTTAAGGAATATAGCAGATTTATGCGAGGCACATTTCGCAGAATTGATTGTAGACTCAGCGCATTCTACAGGGATGTATGAAGTTTCTGAGAAAGCGTTCGCAACAGTGCATACGTTTAGTAAGGCTTTGGGAGCTCAAGGAGGGTGTGTTTGCGGAAGCAAAACCTTAATTCAGTTTCTCATCAATTTTTCCAGGCCTTTAATCTATGCTACTGCACTCCCTATGAGCGCTCTCATTGCAATAGAAAACGCCTATGAAAGATTAATTCATGAAGGTTCTGAGCATCAACATCGACTTCAAGAGTTGATTGCGCATTTTCGTGAAAAGGCGTCCTTTCTTACTTCTGAGACAGCAATTCAGCCTATAGGGTCCTCTCGAACATTAGAAATGAGTCTTATACTTCAACAAAGTGGCATCGATGTGCGGCCTATCCTTTATCCCACTGCAAGAAGGGGCAAAGAGTTTTTGAGAGTGGTTCTGCACAGTTTCAACACAAAAGATCAAATTGATCGCCTTCTGGAGGTTATAGAGCGATGATTGGTGTAATAGGAATCGATACAAATGTGGGAAAAACAGTGGTTTCTGCCATTCTCACCGAAGCCCTGCAAGGGTACTACTGGAAGCCGATTCAATGCGGTCTTCCAAAAGACTCTGAGTGGGTCGGTGGAAAATGCGTGCCGGAAAGGTACAGCTTCAAAACTCCCTGTTCGCCTCATTTGGCTGCCAGAATAGAGGGAGTGGAAATAGATTTGGAGGCCTTGATGCCTCCTTTAGTTCCAGGCCCATTAATCATCGAAGGCGTGGGTGGTGTGATGGCTCCTTTGACCTCAACGAAAACGTTTCTTGATGCTGCTGTCCGATGGAATGCGGAATGGGTTTTGGTTCACCGCCACTATTTAGGATCGTTAAATCACTTTCTGCTCACCATAGAAGCTCTTCAACATCGTGGCATAGCGCTAAAAGGGGTGGCATTCAATGGGGATGGCGATCAGGAAACAGAAAAAATGCTTTTAAATAGAGCGAGAACGCAGTGCATAGGAAGAATCGGATGGCAAAAGAACTTGACAAAACAGTTTATACGAGATACGGCGGAAGCTTGGAAACAGCGTCTTTAGCGGAGAGAGATGCCTCTTGCATTTGGCATCCTTTTACACAGGCAGGAATCGAAAAAACCCAACAACCCATTGTCAAGGGGTGTGGGTCTTATTTATACGATCCAGAAGGAAAAGGGTATCTCGATGCGATCTCTTCCTGGTGGGTGAACTTGCACGGCCATGGACATTCTTACATTGCTCAGAGCATTGCAAAACAGGCCTATGAGTTGGAGCATGTCCTATTTGCAGGATACACTCATCCTCAAGCTGTGCGATTCGCAGAGAGGCTTTTAAATCTCTTTTCGGGCACTTACTCCCATCTATTTTACTCCGACAACGGCTCTACAGCAGTGGAAGTTGCTTTAAAAATGGCGCTCCAAAAAGATGGGGCAGGAAAATCGGTACTGGCGCTTCATGGGGCATACCATGGAGATACATTTGGAGCCATGGCCGCAGCCGGCAAGTCTCCATACCATAAGCCTTTTTGGCCCTATCTTTTTAAAGTGCATTCTGTAGAAGCGCCCCTGTTGGGTACTGAAGAATCTTCCTGGAAGCAATTTCTTACGGTTTTAGATGCTGAAGCCATTGCAGCATTTATTTTTGAGCCATTGGTTCAAGGTGCATCCGGAATGCGGATGCTATCTGCTGAACCGCTTGAAATGATGACAGCAGAATGCCAAAAACGGGGCATTGCTGTGATTGCTGATGAAGTGATGACGGGATTTGGCAGAACCGGGCCGCTATTTGCGAGCTTTAAGTTAAAATCGGCCCCTGATTACATCTGCCTTTCCAAGGGGATCACCGGAGGTTTTTTGCCCATGGGGGCAACATTAGTGAAGCGGTCGGTGTACGAGGCATTCCTTTCAACTGAAGCAGATAAAGCATTTCTTCATGGACATTCCTACACTGCCAATCCGATCGCCTGCGCTGCAGCCAATGCTAGCTTGGATCTACTGCTTGATGCTGGTTGTACGGAGGCAAGAGAGAGGATTGCCATTGAACATCAGAAATTCCAAGATGAGTTGAGCAGCCATCCAAAATTAAAGCGCTGTGAAACGCGTGGAACGATCTTCGCTTTAGAGTACAACCAGCTTCCCATAGATCGCCTTTCGATGGTCCGCTTTTTTCAAAGTGAGGGGATCATCGTACGTCCTCTTGGCAATGTCCTCTATCTGTTGCCGCCTTACTGCATGGATACTTTAGAACTGCAGACAATTTATAAAACGATCAGAAAAACATTGGAGTGGTAAATGTTTGTATCGCATGAAGAGGAGATTGAAGGCATTCTAAAGAAGCTTCTTGTGAATGATAGTTTGCATGCTTTGTGGCTAAATACACTTTCCTATCTGGAAAATTGCGGAGCAAGAAAGATCGCTTCTTGCGAGCATCCGGCAGAGGTAAAGGAGGAGATGTTAAAGCACGCAGCCGAGGAGTTTCGCCATGCCTACTATCTGAAGCGGCAGCTTAGCAAATTAGGACAGCATTTAGAGGATTACCGTCTTTCATGCTTGCTAGGTGGGTGGTCTGCATTCCACTACCTAAACTCCCTTGACCTCAAAGTTTCCAGATTTGCAAACTGTCGCAGATCTGCTTATCTCTTAGTTACATACGCAATAGAATTGCGCGCACAGGAATTGTATCCGATTTATCAGAAGCAGTTGAAAACGATTGGCTCCAAGGTACATGTGGCTTCCATCATATTTGAGGAGGAAGAGCATTTGAAGGAAGTGGAGGCGCAGTTAGCTAGAATGGATCAGGCTGAGTCTTTTGCGCAGAAGGCTTGCCAAATCGAAGGGGTGCTCTTTGCCAGATGGTTGGCCGAGATAAAGATTTCCCTATCCCTTAATGGGTTAAATTTTTAACTTAAAACTATGTTTGAAGAAAATGGAGAGATGCGCGCTTCGATGGTTGAATTGGTGCATCGAAGAGATACGGCTTCCTTAAAACTATTTTTGAAAGATCTTCCTGCGATGAAGATAGCAGATATGATCGCGAATCAAAGAAAGGATGTGCAGTTGTATGTGTTCTTGCAATTGGATCTGCCGGTAGCGATTGAAGTGTTCGATGCCCTCTCTTCAAAAAACCAAAAACGCATTTTGTGTTCCATACCAAAAATCAGGGCAGGAGAGGTGTTAAATGCCTTGCCTCCGGACGATAGAACAGCGTTTTTGCAGGATCTGCCGACGCCCGTCATCAATGAACTGATCAAGTTTTTGCCTTGGGAAGAGCGCAAACAGACTTTGATGCTTTTAGGGTATCCTGAGGGTAGCGTTGGACGTTTGATGACGCCCGATTACATTTCGGTTAAAGCGGATTGGACGATTCAGAAGGTTTTAGATCACTTGGTAGAGTATGGGCATGACAGCGAAACGATCAGCCACTTGTATGTAGTCGATGTGCATGGAAAACTTCTGGACGATATTAAATTGAGGGAATTTCTTTTTATTCCGAGAGGAAAAAAAGTGGAATCATTAATGGATCGCCGCTTCGTGGCGCTGCAGGTAGATAACGACGATGATACTGCCATCTCGACATTCCGCCTTCATGATCGCGTGGCGCTGCCCGTAATAGATCAAAGGGGCGTCTTGCTTGGCATTGTGACTGTGGACGACGTCTTAAGGCTGTCGGACAAAGAAGCCACCAAAGAGATTCAAAAACTGGGCGGTCAGGAAGCTTTGGATGAACCTTATATGGAAACGCCATTTTTTAGTTTGATGAAAAAACGTGCCGGTTGGCTGACCATCCTGTTCTTGGGTGAAATGCTTACAGCTACTGCAATGGGGTATTTTGAAGATGAAATATCAAAAGCGGTCGTTCTGGCTTTGTTCTTGCCTTTGATCATTTCCAGCGGTGGTAATGCTGGAGGCCAGGCAACCACGCTCATCATCCGCGCGATGGCCCTGGACGAAGTGAAATTGAATGATTGGTGGAAGGTAGTCAGACGAGAATTAGCATCGGGATTGTTTTTAGGCGTTATTTTGGGCATCATCGGCTTTGCTCGAGTCGCCTTATGGAGCCAGTTTTCACACATTTATGGCGACCACTGGTTCTTGATATCGCTCACAATCCTCTGTTCCCTCATCGGCGTAGTGATGTGGGGAACTCTTGCAGGCGCCACCCTTCCATTAGTCTTGCGCGCATCAGGCGTAGACCCTGCCACTTCCTCTGCGCCCTTCGTGGCCACCTTAGTTGACGTGACAGGGGTGCTAATCTACTTCATTACAGCTATATGGATCTTGCAAGGCACTCTTCTTTGAGCCGAAGTTATCTCTTTGTGACTTTGTGTTTATTAATTTTTTTCAGAATAATTTAAACACAAAGTTCCTATGCTGTATTCAAGTTTAAGTCAGAAATGATAAAAGTCCTCCTAAGGGAACTAGCAAAATTTCCAAAGGAGGACTAGATGAAATACAATTATGACTATAC
>JBKEAL010000137.1:0-3095 GCA_047972195.1 Parachlamydiaceae bacterium | reverse complement strand
TTTCTACATTATAATGTTCGTCACCTATCCAAGACTCACGGGCACGCCCGTCTTCACGAATTATCAGGCGATTGAATCCCAATTGGGGAAAAGAACGGTTTCCTGCCGAGATACGTGCCGGAAACATGCTATTCACAGCTTCGCCAACAATTTGAATGATGCAGTCTTCGAAGTAAGTGGTATTTGAAGGATACGTTTTGCTGCGGTCGAACATAGCCAACGCGATAGGGCACTCGTGTGAATGCGAAGCGCTGATAAGCACCTGCGAGATACCATATTTTTCCTTACAAACATCTACAACTCGTTGACTTGCAAAGTTTACTAAATCGACTGATACCTGTGCGATGCGTAAATCGCCTACTTCCAGCACAAGAGCCCGTGCAAACACCGAGTCGTGAAGCGGAAGTACATTTTTGGGAGTGATATTTATCTTTGCCGTTCCCGCCATAAGCTGACCTTCGGCAGCAACAATATTACCTGAGATAACCCCTAAAATCAGAATTAAAAGGAATAACTTTTTCATAACCTACCGTTTTGGCATTTTAAAACTCAATGGAATTTCCCTGCGTATCATCTTCGTAGCCTCGCCTGTGAGCCACAGATAATGGTCGGAAGGCATGCCGTCCATACCTACAAACTTGGCAATATCGCTTACCGGAGGATTATCGCTTACCTTGAAAATCGCTGTGCCTTCGTTCACTTCGTCAAACATGGCAACATAGACCATCGAAGCTCCGGCATTGATTGCCGTATATAATTGTTGCCAGTAGAAACGCCCGCCCTGACGAGGAATAGAACCCGATGGTTTTACATCATCCGGGAACTCGAAACGGCTGAGGTTGTGCCAGCTGAATCCCGGTGTAACACAAGGTACATAGTCTATATTGTTTTGCTTACACCATTCTATATCGCCTACAATCAAATCCCTGAAACGATCCATATCGTTGTGCAACAGCGGGGTAAAGCGTTGCACAGTCCACGGCAGGACAATATCCGCCTGTCTGATAACTGTATGCAGGTACGGGTCGTTGATACAATCGACGTTCAAATCGCGCCAGAAAGTAGGCACACCCAGCATCACGCTGCATCCTCCATACACGGGATCGTTTTTCAGGAAGTCGATAAAACGCTCTATACCAATATTGCGTATATTATAAGGCCTGTCGGGAAAACCTATACCCCAGATAGCAACAAGGGGTTTTCCATTGTGGTGCAGGTAGGTTTTATTTCCTGCCTGATTCGTTACTTTCAGTTCATCCACCAGAAATTTCCAGTCCTCGATAAGGCTTGAGCAATCTTCACCCGAAGCTTTCAATCCCGAAAGGTCGTACATTACAGCCGCAGCGCGCCCATATTTGGAAGCCGCTTCAAAGCCGTTCTTTATTACTTCGGTGCGGACACTATTACGTGCCTGAGGCTGGGCTGTATGCCAGAAACGTTGCATAAACACACCATCGATACCATACTGCTGCATCCATTTGAAGTGGAGGTCAATTGTACTTTTATCCGTAGAACTGAAAAATCGGGCGGTGGAACCATCCGCCAGTTTCAAGCCTGTTGGGTACGTTTTTTCATATTCGCTCACATCAGGCCACATATCGAGCCTAACCTGTTTTTCGTCGGCATGCATCACACCATCGGATGGAGCGATAAACCAACCCTGATAACCTGCCATAATCAGACCTTTATAGCTGGGATATTGAGTTGTGGTTGCATGTTTGCGGGTCTGTGCCGTCAGACAGACAGAACATACAATGGATAATAGTAATAGAATAGCTTTCAGATTCATTGGTTTTATATTATTAAGTTATTTCAGAATAGACAATAATTGCTCTGTATTGCCCTTTAAGAGCAATACCATTTCAGATTTATAAATAAGATAATTAACTACTTACCTCTCCTGAACGTATATGATTGATTTGGTTGTGTCATCAGGTCATACTCATACACCTTATATAATAACGGGTATTGAGGATTGACCTCTTTGGACACCAACGGTTCTTTAATATTTGCTGTTTTATATAAAGGATTCGGATTTTGTCCTGTTGCATCTTTCAATCCTGCACCGTTTAATGGCACATAAGAACGCAGGCGCATATTACCACCTAATTTAGATGTAATAGTTACAGACGATATTTCTCCCCCATCCCATTCTAAAGATGCAATTTCGAATCCGCCGCGCGCCATCAGTCCTTTAATATTTCCTTTCTTCCAGTTGTCGGGAAGGGCAGGCAACAGGTGAATAGCGCCATCGTGGCTCTGCAGAAGCATTTCGGCGACTCCCGCCGTGAATCCGAAGTTCCCATCAATCTGGAACGGCGGATGTGCATCGAAGAGGTTCGGATAAGTACGTCCGTCATCATTTCCCGGTTCTACCAACGACAGCATATTGGTGATTATTTTTTGAGCATGGTTGCCATCCAACAGGCGCGCCCAGAAATTGATTTTCCAACCTATCGACCAGCCTGTAGCCATATCGCCACGGTAAAGCAGGGAGTTCTTAGCCGCCTGAAATAGTGTAGGGTGTGAATAAGGCGATATCTGGTTACTTGGATACAATCCGTACAGATGCGACACATGGCGATGGTCATTTTTAGGGTCATCCAAATCACCCAGCCATTCCTGCAACTGGTTGTGCCGCCCTATCTGCATAGGGGCAAGGCGTGCAATCATATTTTCAAGTTTCTGATCGTATGCGTTATCATTCAGCCCTAATGCTCTGGAGGCATCCAGCGCATTATTCAGCACATCAAAAACAATCTGATTATCCATTGTAGAACCTGCGGTGATGCTTGTATCTTTTCCCGGAGGGCCTTGTTCGGGTGAAGTGGAAGGTGCCGACACCATCCATTTATATGTCGGGTGCTCAGTGAGAAAATCGAGGAAGAAGTCCGCTGCACCTTTTAATACAGGATAGGCATCTTTCAGGAAAACCTTATCACCTGTATATAAATAATGCTGCCACATATGCTGGCTGAGCCATGCTCCGCCATTCGGCCACATACCGTAAAACGCGCCGTCCACAGGACCTGTAGTACGCCAAAGGTCTGTATTATGATGTGTTACCCAGCCTCCGGCATTGTACATTACTTTTG
>JBKEAL010000133.1:0-14241 GCA_047972195.1 Parachlamydiaceae bacterium | reverse complement strand
GTTAGGCTCAAATGCCGCTTCCAGCGAGAGGGCGCTGCAGCAAGCAAGCGCTAAGATCAGTTTAGACACTTCCAAAGGTCGATCCCTACTTTCTTTAATAGTTTTGCCACCGTGTTGATGGGCAATCCTATCACGTTATAATAGCAGCCTTCGATCCTGTTTACAATCAAACTTCCAGCCAGCTGGATCGCATAGCCTCCTGCTTTGTCAGCAAAGTGCAGCGCTTTGAGATCAGCTCGAATTTGCTCAGGTGTCATCGAGTTGAAAAAGACGCGTGTTTCTTCAACGCCTTCGTGTAAAACTCCCTGATGATTAACAGCGACAGCTGTGAAAACGGAGTGGGTTTTTCCTTGCAGTTGGGAGATGAAGGAGAACGCTTCCTCTTCATCTCTCGGCTTGCCAAACACTTTATCTCCCAATGAGACCACAGTGTCGGCTGTCAAGATGACTTCGTTTTCGTAGAGTTTGCTTAGAGCTAGCGCCTTTTGTTTGGCGATCTCTTGAGCATACGCTGCAGGGTCACCTGTAAAGGGAATCGTTTCTTCCTCAAAGTGGGAAGCTGCTTGTTCAAAAGGTAGGGAAAAGTAACTTAAAATCTCTCGTCTTCTTGGAGAGGCAGAGCCTAAAATGATTTTCATGGAAGAAATGGTTGGGTAAAAAGGATAGAGTGTTGTTTTTCAATGTGTAATTTGGGGCATAAATCCAGCAATACCAGGCGGAGTTCTTTTTCCACCTTGTAGATAGACTGAACTGTATGCTGCTCGTTATCAGGGAGATATGTTCCAAGAAACTCTTTGTTTTGGAAATGGACTTCCGTGATTTTCTTGCGTTCTGACTTAGGAAGAATTTTGAGAAGATTCCACTCCCGGCTCTGAGATAACTCAGATTTTAGTTCCCCTGTGACAGGGAACCCGATGAAGATCTTTTTCAAAATCTGTGTGTTGGTCATGCTCTTATTATACAATCAGAGCAGAATTGTGGTCAAAGTAGCGAACTAGTCCCACTTGCCGGGCGAATCTTCCTCAGATTCACTGCTTGACGCTTCCAACTGCCCTTTTCGCTTATTGAATGCATCTTGTAATGCTTGAGTATACTCATCATTCGGTTTTCGAGGCCCTTGTTTTTCGTCAGGCCGTGTTTTAGGAGCAGGTCTTAGATTTTTCATGCGCTCTTGCAGTGCACCCGCTGTTGGTTTTGAGGGATGGCTTGCCTGTTCAGGTTGCTTTGTAGGTTCTGGCTTGGGTTCGGGAGTTTTTAATTTCCCTTTTTGCGCTTGTAACTCGCTAGCAGCAGGTTTTTTTGGAACGCTTACTGAAGGTTGGGTGGCTTTTGGTTTTGCAACTCGAGTCCTAGCTTTTGGCGCTGCAGGTACTGGAAGAGGAGGAGGTGGTGGTGGACCTCCAGCAGAGGTGGGCACATCAGGCTGTTCTTCAGATAAAGCCATCGATTCTGTTGTAGATCCTTCCTCATCAGCAGACTTAAATTCGTCATCGCTAGGCCATTCACTTTCTTCAGATGAAGATTCTTGCAATTCAACCTGCGATTTTTGGATAAATTGGTTTACACTTTCTTGAGTTTTAGCGGTTTCTGCAGCAGCTGCTGCTTCCTCTTTTTCTATTTCCTCTTCTTCCCTCGTTTTGGAGTAATTTGCCCAAGTAGTCTTAGCGCTGTTCATGGCTCCGGTGGCAGCATTGGCAGCGACTTTGGTAGCCCATCCGAACGCACTGCTTAATCCGCGAGCGAGTAGACCCGATTGAGCTGGTTGATTTTTTTTGGGAGGCGCTTCTTCTTCAGAGCTAGAAGAGGAGGCTTTTGCTTTAGGAAGTGGAGGAGGAGTTGGAATGCGGGTAGGGATTGGAGGAGGGGAGTCGGATGGGGCGGAGTAGGCTGAAGAGCTGGAGGTAGAAGAGGACTTTTTCGGTGGGTGGAAGGATGCGGATTTAGACGCTGAGCGTTGGGGAAACTGAGGCCCGTAGGACATAGACGATGAGCTTTGAGGCTCCTGGGGTTCGTGAGGTAAAGTCTGCATGACTTCAGAATCGGAAGGAGGTTCTCTTTGAGGGTTAAATTTTTCGTGGATTTGTTGTTTTAAATGGATCAGGCCGTCTGCGGATTGGTTGTGTTTGATAGCACAGCGGATTTCCTTTTGGAGGGCTCTTTCATAGGAGAGGGTAATCTTGGAATAAATCTGCTCTTTGGATAGGGTGTGGGTCTTAAAGATTCTTCTTAGGAAGTGTCTCCAGCCGATTCTTTCGTCTTGAGTGTCTCTAATCCTACTATTTAAATCGCTCAATTTATCTGCTTCCTTTAAGACGCTGTCTACATCTCTTAGGACATCGTCGGCTTGATTGAAGTCTTGTTTGCGGATGAGGGTGCAAAGCTTATTGATCAATTTATTGGTAGATAAAACGCGCTGGTTATCTGAACGTGTAAGAGTGTATCTTCCAGTTGCAAGATGCTGAAACTGAATGTCGTCAATATATTCTTTAGCCGATGTGATATTATTTAATTTAATATTAGTCATAGGTGTATTATGTATAATTATAGATTATTTTGTCAATTTACCCACCCAATTAAGGGTGGGATTTATATATTTATCCGTGAGAATTCAAATGATCTTTTTCAATGATGTTGAGTTTTTTTATGATCTCTTTCAAAGTTTTAGGGTTGAGTGTGACTGGATCAGGTCTGGATGCTTTTATGCTCTTGACCTTCCTAGCACGGTTTTGTTTTACTGGAGGCGGTGGCAGTGGGGGAGGAGGGGGCGGAGGATTGAACGGCGCCTCTACTTCTGCATTTGTCTCCCTATTTTTTGCAAAACGCTCAGCCATTTCTGTTCTGAAATCTTCGACGGCCTGTGCATTGGATCCTTTTCTTTTTTCAGAGAGTCTTTGAAAGGCTTTGTCGAGGGCGGAAGCGTAGGTTCGGCTAATCTTATCGTAGATCTGCGCTTCGCTAAGCGTGTGTCTTGAAAAGATTCTTTTCAGGAAAAACCTGATTCCTTTGCGTTCCCCTTGAACAGTGCGAATCTGTTCATTGATTTCATGGAGTTTCTTTGCGCTTTGGAGAACGGTATCTAAATGTTCAAAGATCTGTTCCGATTGAAATTTTCCTTTTTTAAAGAACGTTTCTTGTTGAATGAGCCTGCAAACCCTCATGGTTAGTCTGCCGGTCGATTCTGCCTTCTTATGTCCTGCATAAAGATCGTAAGATCCTGGAGATGAATGATTCACCTTCAAGATTTGGATGTAGTTGCTGATTGAAATAATGTTCATATGTACCAATATTTTAAATGTTGGGGCTTAGATCTTACTAGAGTGTGTCAATGAATGCAATTCTCTGAAATAAATAATAAATTTTGTTTTAATGATAAATTAATTGAATTAATGTTATTATTAGTTCATGAGAATTTATGATTCATTTAAAAATCATACTAAAGAGTGGTTTACAAAATCTTTCCACTGGATGACTGAGCATAAGTTAACCCATGTTACTCAAGTGCTTTCCCTTTTGATATTAGACTTAAAGAACGCAGCAAAAATAAGCGTTCACTGTCTTAAAGGGATGAAAAAAGAGTACCATCCATATCATTTGAATCCTAAGACCATTTCTCCAGAACAAGCTCAGTTGCCTCCTACCTTATTGATTCATGGTTACATGCACAATCAAGGCGTTTGGGTGACGATGGCTAAGCACTTAGAGCAACGTGAAGATCTCGGTCCTCTCTTTACAATCACTCTTCCCTCCACAGGCGGCAGAAAAGCCCAACGGCGGGCCTTAGAAACCAAAATGCGAGAAATTAGGGCTCTCTATAAAGAGGCAGGCAACAAAAATCCGAACATTCAACTCGTTGCCTATTCAGATGGTGGTTACGCAGCGCTTTCCTTTTTGAAAAAGAGCGCAAGCAGTTTGAAGGAGAGAGTTTCCAAACTGGTCCTTGTGGGCTGTCATTTAGGCAATTACGATGGATTAGGTCTAAAGCTGCAAAGAAAAACGGTCGCTATCAACGCTAAGCACGAGTTCCTTGACCCTGCACCCTCAATGGTGCCTTTCAATAAAACCACAGAGATCAACACGACCCATCTCGGGTTGGTGCATTCCGCGGAAACAGCAGAAGCAATCTACAAAAACATCCGTGCTAACTAAAAAAAAAGAGGCAGGATTCTTGAAGAACCCTGCCTCTACGATAGGCCAGCGTTAAACTAAGTTAACTTAGTTAACGATGGTGCTCTCTTGTTGAGTGATAGGAGTCTTGATCGAGTCAGATTGAACTTCGACGTTAACTCGTGCATCACCGGACTTCTTAGCACGTGCATCCACTCTGTATTCGAGTGTTTGGCGAGCTTGGAAGTTTTTGTAAGGAGCAAATGTGACTGTTTGTCCAGACACAGTGCCTTGAGTTGCACCGAATGCAGCCTCAGGAACGATCTCTTCTGGGAAGCGAACAGTTACAACTACGTTGTTGTCTTCTGCTTGACCTTGGTTGATCACAGAGATCTTATAGCTGGTTGTTTCACCGATGCAGATAGGATCTTCTGTATCTACGATACAAACGTTCAATGCAGGTCTGCCTTTCCAGTGAGTTGTCGCTTCAGCGCAAGCTTCACAGTTTTGGCAGTTAGTTACATGAACTTTGTTTGTAAAGCAGCCAGGTGTGCAAGTTGTCAATGTCAGGTTGAAGGTAGCTTTTTCGCCTGGCTTCAACTCTTTCAATTTCCAAACAGCTTGGTTGCCGTTGATTTTCGCGCCGTTAGCGGAAACAATCGATGTTGCGCTAGGAGCTTGATCAGTTACAACGACTTCTGTCAGAGGCTTATCGCCTGGGTTTGTAACAGTGATTTGGTAGTCAGCATTTTTGCCGATAGCTTGCTCTTTAGGACCAACTTTTGCTAACTCGATGCACTCTTTGCAGATGTTTGTGCACCATTGGCATGAAGTTGAATCTGCGTTGCAAGCAGTTACAACAGCTGTATTGCATGCTTTACCGCGCTTAACAGCAGTTACGCATACGTCTACTTTCTTTGTTTGGCATGGCTCTAAGCATCCAAGTTTGAATGTCAGAGTTCTTTGGCAAGAAGAGTGCTCTACTTGCTCAGGCAGGTTGTCTGTAACAACTACATCTTCAGCTGTGCAAGAACCGCGGTTCGTAACAGTGATAGAGTAGTGGATTGGGTCGCCTGGGCATACTTCGCATGGTCCGCACTTTTCGCAAGTCAAGATTGGCTTTGCGCAGAGCAGGGAGCAGAAACGTACCGGGCTAGCAGTTGCACAGAAGCATGCGCAGAGTTCGCCTTCGCATTCGCACTTAAGGAATACTTTAGCTGCGATGCACTGGCCTTTGCTCATTGAACCGATGTTCCATGTCAATTTTTTGCCTTCTACCTTAGCTTCCGGTGTGCTTCTCACGTAGCTAACGCCATCAGGAAGGTGAGTTGTAACAACTACATCGCAAACGTCTTGGCAGGCGTGGATGTCGAAATCCAATGGATACTGGTCGCCCAGCATGCACATTTGTGGGTTTCTAGCTGTTACAGTGATGCCATCTTGGCAGCACAGTTCGTTGCTGCTTGGGTGCTTGCACTTTGCAGGGATTTTGCAAAGAGGCTCTTGCAGGCAAGGTGGCGGGCACGCTGGCTTGCATGGAGGGCAAGGTGGTGGGCATGGCGCTGGGCAAGGTGCCGGACATGCTTTTGGGGCTGGTGCGCAGGGCTGCTCGCAGTCGGACTGATAACAGCCTGATCTGTCGTTGGAGCAACCTGACCAGAATAACGCCATGGTGCTCAAGACGAGCATCGTGGCAAATATTCCTAGTTTTTTAGTCATTCAAGTCTCCTTGTTTTTATCGTGAGTTTGCATCAAATTTCGGAGCTTTTTGTAGTGAAGCTCGGAGTTTGGATTCAATATTCACTTGTTTACTAGTAAGGGTAGAAGCTTGGATCTGCACAGCAAGGCTCTCCGTAATGTGGTTGTGGGCAGCACATAGGCCTGCACGTATAAGGTCTTGGGGGAGGGCAGCATGGGTTTCCCGAAGGAGGGCAGCATCCGGCTAGCTGGACAAGGCAGACGCCGATGGCCAGGATCTTGATCTGTTTTGTGCTAGCTTTCTTTACCATTTCTTCCACTTATTTTGTTTATACAATTTGGTGGAAGCCTCTCTCGAGGCCTCCACCGAGCAAGCCAAACTGGCATGCTATATGCTTACCTTAGCACTGTGGAGGGCAGCACTGTGGAGGGCATGGGCATGGAGGAGGGCAAGGCTTACAGCAAGGCTTTGGTGGGCATGGACGTGGACAGCATGGGTCGCGATCACAGCAGCAGCTTGTGAACATAACAACAGCTGCCATCAAAGCCATAAGAGTAGCTACTTTCTTCATAATACACTCCTTAAGTTAGTGTGTGGTCAATTTTAGTCTTAAGGGCCCTCAGCCCTTAGGACTTAATCATTTGTTAAGCTTTGGAGATCAAGACATGGTTTTATCTCTTTTCATAAAGGAATCGGAGATATATCCGCTACAATATTTTTGAAATTTTCTCTCGGATGCGCGTAAAAAGGCATTTAAGTGATTAATAATTAGACGGTTGAAGTTGAATATTTCTTGAAGGAAATTGTTCTAAACCTCTTCAACTCAAAGAACGAGGGGCTATGATTTTGTCAAGGGGAATCTGAGTCTTCCCGTCCATCCCAGCTTTGATCTGAGAGTTGAGAAGAAGTCATGCCCTTTGAAAAGGACTGTTTTAAAGATTCTTTTGGAGGGGAGGATTTCCAGGGTTTGTCCTGTAGATAGTGTGTGGAGCTGAATTCCGTCATAAGAGACTTCAACAGGAGGCAGCTCGCTTTGGTAAGTGACGGAGATCTTATTTTCTGTGTTGAGTACGATGGGCCTGTAAGAGATAGTGTGGGGGCAGATCGGCGTGATCACGAGACTAGAGAGCTCGGGAGTCAAGATCGGGCCGCCGGAAGCCAGGTTATACGCTGTCGAACCGGTTGGCGTTGAAATGATCAGACCGTCAGAGGAAAAAGCGTTTAGATAGCTTGAGCCTACTGAGATAGAGAGGTCGATCAAGGAGGGGATTTTAGCTCTGTGGATCACAATCTCGTTGATCGCTAGTGCTTGCATCACGCCGTCGATGTAACCCTCGACCATAAGTCTTTCGCATAGAGTGTATTCGCCACCGATCAGCTGTTGAAGTGCAACTTCCACCTGGTCTTCGGGAATCTCAGCCATAAATCCCAATCCACCGAGGTTAATGCCGATCACAGGCGCTGTTAACTCCGGGTGTTTGTGCATCATACCTAGGATCGTGCCGTCTCCGCCCATCGAAATGAGGAAGTCGACTTGCTCCGGTTGGGCGGAGGAAAGTTGCGGTAAGTTCAATAGTTCGGCCTTGCTGTCCTCTGCAACGACCTTCACTCCATGGTTGAGGAGGAATTGGCTCGTCCTCATCGCGACTTTCAGCGAGGACGGTTTAGTTAGGTTGGGAAATAGTGCTACAAGCATGGCTCTCTAAATTGAAATGTTTGAGAATTTCCTGAGTGATCTTCTCTGGCGTCAATCCGATCAATTCAATCAAATCTTTATAGCTTCCCTGCTCAAGGTAAGTTTCAGGAATGCCGAAGTTTTTCACTTCGACCTGTTTGAAATCCCTTGAGAGAAGGAAATGGTTGAAGATCGATCCAAGGCCGGAGGCTAAAGAGTGTTCTTCTATAGTGATGACTTTATTGTGGGAGCTTAAGAGTTCAGTGAAAAGCTCCTCATCGAGAGGTTTTACGAAGACCGGGTCTACGACGGTGGGATTGTATCCGAGCGGTTTTAGTTGATCTGCGACTTTTTTTGCCGTTTCTACGTGATGGCCTAGGCCGATGATCAGGATTTCTGAACCTTGTTCTAGAATTTCTGCTGATCCCAGCTTTCTCTGCATCAGAGGAAGCGACGTTTCATCAGTTGTCGGTAAATTAGGATAGCGGATCGCTGCCGGACGTTCCCAAGAGAAAGCCGAGTTCATGAGCTCTCTTAACACTTGCCCATTTCTTGGTTGTGTGATCACCATGTTGGGAAGCGCATTCAGGAAGGAGATGTCGTAGATGCCGTGGTGGGTCGATCCATCAGGCCCGGAGATTCCGGCGCGGTCGATGGCAAACACAACGGGCAGCTCCTGGAGGCAGATGTCGTGGAATATGTTATCAAACGCGCGCTGCATGAAAGTGGAGTAGATAGAGAGAACCACCTTCATTTTCTTTCCATAAGCCAAACCACCTGCAAAAGTTGCCGAGTGCGACTCGGCAATGCCGACATCCAGGCAGCGTTCGGGGAATTTCTTCATCATCTCATCAAGACAAGATCCGGCAGACATCGCAGGCGTGATGGCGACTAAACTGGGGTCTACTTCCGCCATTTTTAAGATTTGCGAACCAAAAATTTTCGGAAAAGTGGGGTTTGCTTGTTTAGTAGGCAAAAATTGCCCAGTGCTTGGGTCGAATGGACGGGCGCCATGGTAGGAAATCGGGTTATTTGCCGCTTCTTCCATGCCGTGGCCTTTATTTGTCATGACATGAAGGATCACTGGCCAATCGCAATTTTTGACACCATTTAACGCCTCGCACAGCTTTTTGATGTCGTGGCCATCGATCGGGCCGATGTAAGATAGCCCAAATTGTTCGAAAAAGGCCGCCGGGCTGACCAGGTTTTTCAAAGAACCGGTGAGCTTTTGGCCTTGCTTGGAGATCGATTCTCCTACGCCGGGGATCTTATTGATCAGCGAATCCATTTCATGGTAGAGGCGGTCGGCAGTAGGGTTGTTGATCAATCGGCTCAAAATGGTGGTGATAGCGCCCACGTTCTTGGAGATCGACATGCGGTTGTCGTTTAAGATGACGATGAACTTATTCAAGTCTTTTGGAATGTTGTTGAGCGCCTCTAAGGACACTCCGCAAGTGAGTGTAGCGTCTCCGATGATCGGAATGACAGTTTCCTTGCGTTTCATCAGATCGCGGTTTTTTGCGACACCTAGGCCTAAGGAAAGGGCGGTTCCGGCGTGTCCCGCATAAAAGTGGTCGTGTTCCGATTCCTTGGGATTGCTGAAGCCGCATAATCCGTTGAATTGGCGGATCTTGTCGAATTGTTCGTTACGGCCTGTCAATAGCTTGTGGGCATAGGTTTGGTGGCTGACGTCCCAGATGAATTTATCTTCTGGGGAGGCAAAACAGCGATGGAGGGCTATGGTGAGCTCGATGGAGCCTAAATTTGAGGCGAGGTGGCCGCCGTTGACGGCCATCACTTCAATGATGCGCTTTCTCAGTTCTTGAGCTAGTTCATTGAGCTCAGGAAAGCTTAACGTTTTGATATCGCCAAGTAAGTTCGGTCTGTTCAGATACTGCTTATCGCTCATTGCCGAAGGGTTCCTTCATGGGTTGGCCGTTTGCGTCTAGTTTGACGTCTCCATTGCGCGCTTTAATTAAAGTTTCCACCCGTTTTTCCGCTTCCACAAGTTTTTTTGAACAGCCTGAGATCAGGCTATCTGCTTCTTCGTATAGCTTCAAAGTTTCATCCAATCCGGCGGTTCCTGAATTCATTTTCTCTAAAATCGCTTCTAGCCTTTGAATGGATGCTTCAAAGGAGATCGGTTTTTGCGCGTCTTCTTTCACTTTTTCCTCACTTCGTCGACAGTTGTGTTTGCTTCGCCATCTGCAAAAAGGAGCTTAAGCTTATCACCTTTGGATAAAGATTGCACGGAAGTTATGACGTTGCCGCTCACTTCGCTGAATGCCAGAGAATAGCCTTTTTTTAGAAGGTTTTTCGGATCGATGGCGCGTAAGATCTCTTGAAGCTGTGTGAGCTGTTTTCTCTTTTGTTGATCGATCTTATCCCATATCTGCTCTAAATTTTTGGCGAGCATCGATAGTTTTTCTTTCATGAAGCGGATTTTATTGCTGGGCTTCAACGCTTCAAGTTCTCGTTTTCTGCCAATAACTTGCTGTTTGCCGACCAGAAGTTTTTCCTGCATAGCGCGATCGATGCCACTTCTCAATTCATCTAAATGCTGAATAAAGGGAGCAAATAGGGGATAGGGCGAAAGTAGTTCCGGGCGCCTTTTGAAACGCTGTAGCTCCTCTTTACGCAAGCGGAACAGATGCGCTAACGCATGCTGGATGCCGCGTTTGAACTGCGCGAGTTTTTGCAGCTCATGGCTAGTCTCTGAAACGACCAGTTCCGCTGCGGCAGATGGGGTCGGCGCTCGAATGTCTGCAACAAAGTCGGCAATGGTAAAGTCGGTCTCATGGCCGACTGCCGAAACGATAGGGATAGCGCTTCTGAAGATCGCTTCGGCTACAATTTCTTCGTTAAAGGCCCAAAGATCTTCTAAACTGCCGCCGCCGCGGCCGACAATCAATACATCGGCTAAACGGTGCTGGTTAAAAAAGTCGATCGCTTGAGCGATCTCTTGCGCTGCACCCTCGCCCTGCACTTTGACTGGATTCAAAATGAGTTGGAACTTGCCCGCTCTTCTTGTCAATACATGCAAAATGTCTTGAATTACAGCGCCCGTGGGACTGGTAACGACGCCAATGGTGCGAGGAAATTTCGGCAGAGGCTTTTTTCTCGACGCGTCGAAATATCCCTTTTCCTTCAGCTTAACTTTCAGCGCTTCCAGCTGGATCAAAAGTTGTCCAAGTCCGGAGTATTCCAGTGTGCGCACGATCACTTGGTATTTGCCGTTCGGGGGGTAAACGTTCAAGCTGCCTTTTAAAGTCACTTGGTCGCCATCTTTGGGCAGTCTGGCAACCTCGCTTAAGTCTCCTTTGAACATGACAGCAGAGATCTGTGCGTTGGCATCTTTTAAGGAAAAATAGAGGTGACCGGAGGATTGCAGCTTGCAGTTGCTCACTTCTCCTTGAACGGCAACAAACTTAAATTGACCTTCTAAAAGCATTTTAATGCTTTGCGTCAAGGTGGAAACTGTTAAAATAGGCAACTCGATGGATGGGGAGATCATGGAGTTAATTGTTGCAAAGTCCCGTTTAAAGTTCTACAATTACATCGATGTTGATTATTGCTAACTGGAAAATGCATAAAACAATGGCGGAAACGCAAGAGCACCTTGCGCGTTTGAAGCCATTGGTGTTCCGCGCAGAGAGCTCTGTGTGGTTGGCTGTTCCTTATACAGATTTGCTTTTGGCTTCTAAAGAGGTAGAGGGAAGTCAGATCCGCATCGGTGCCCAAAATATGAGCGAGTTATTGGCCGGAGCTTTGACTGGAGAGGTTTCCCCATTGATGATTCAGGAAACGGGAGCCTCTTTCGTATTGATTGGCCATTCCGAGCGTAGAAGATTTTTTAATGAAGATAACCGCACCATCAACCGAAAAGTGAAACTCGCCGTTAAACTTTCTTTGGCGCCGGTGCTCTGCATTGGAGAGACATTAGCTGAGAAAGAAGCGGGAAAAACAGAACAAATTTTGACAGAACAGCTATCTCAAGGACTAGAAGGACTGCAGCCTGAGGAGGCGCATTCATTGGTCATCGCGTATGAACCTGTGTGGGCGATCGGCACAAAACAGCCCTGCCCTCCTGAAGTTGTTGAGAAAATTCACGAATTCTGTCAAGATTATGTGGCACATCAACTTGGCCTCGGAAAGGTACCGACCCTTTATGGCGGGTCGGTCAGCGCAGATAACTGCCCCGCCTTTTTGCAGCAAAGCCGAGTAGACGGCCTCCTAGTTGGGGGAGCGTCTTTGGATGTGAATACATTTGCTGAAATTGTGTGGAAAGCCCAAGGATAAAAAGATGACTTTTCTATATTTTTTGACGATCACTCTCTTCTTGATGATTGCTTTGCTGCTCTGTCTCGTGATTTTGATGCAGGAGAGCAAATCGACCGGTTTGGGCGCTTCCTTTGGCGGCGACGCATCTGACTCCGTCTTCGGCACTTCTACAGCAGATGTCCTCAAAACATTTACTTCCTACCTTGCCGTAGGATTTCTCGTACTCTGCGTCTTGCTTTCGATCTGGACGCAAGCACTCGGACGTTCCAAAGACTCAAATTTAGACCCTCTTTATTCGGAAACGATTGAACAATAGAGCCTTTGGCACGTAATTCGCATAGCCTCTCTTATCTCGCCAACCGACGATAAGGAGGTGCGTGATGATCAAGAAAAAAGTAGTAAAAAAAGTGGTGAAGGCGAAACCTGCCGCGAAAAAGTCCGTGGCGAAGAAAAAGCCAGCCGCTAAAAAAGTGGCAGTGAAAAAGGTGATCAAGAGAAAGCCTGCTGCCAAAAAAGTAGTAGCAAAGAAAACTACTGTCAAAAAGAGCGTTTCGGTTAAAAAAGTAGCAAAGCCATTAAGCGTCAAAAGAAAAGTTTTGACCGCTCATGGTAAAAAAACCAAAACGGCAAAGAAAAAGTAAGATGACCAATAGCTCCCCCTTGCATGTATCGATTATCGTACAGGCAAGGATGGGAGCTTCTCGTTTGCCTGGAAAACCCCTAAAAATTAGCATGGGTAAGACGCTTTTAGCGCATCTTTTAGCGCGGCTAAAGCGATGCAAGGAAGCTTCTTCTTTAATCGTTGAGACTACTCTTGCCCCCAAATATGCCTTGATTGTGCGCGAAGCAGAAAAACAGGGCGTAGCGGTCTACCGAGGGAGCGAGGAGGATGTGCTATCCAGATACTTAGAGGCTGCCTATTTAACAAAAGCGGATGTCGTCTGCCGCATCACAGCGGATTGTCCGCTGATCGACCCGCGATTAATCGATCAGATGATCCGGAAATTCAAAGAAACTCCAGGAATCGACTATCTCTCTAACACTCTATATCGAACATTTCCTCGCGGCATGGATGTAGAAATCTTTAAAACGTCCACTCTCGAAAAAGCCGCACGTTATGCAAAGGGGAATGAGCGGGAGCACGTCACTCTTTACATGTACCGCCATCCCGAATCGTTCCATTTAATGAATTTTTGCTATAGTGAGGATAACTCCCAACTAAGGTGGACAGTGGATACTGAAGACGATTTAAAGGCGATCCGTAAAATCCTCAGACTGCTCTACAAAAAAAATCCTAATTTTACCCTTCAAGATCTATTGCAATTGACAAAAGAGCACCCGGAGATTGCCGAACTGAATGCTCACGTGGAGCAAAAGAAGGTATGAAGTATGGCTTTGAAGTGGTCTTGCCGACCAAAGAGCATGCTTCGATCGTATGCGCCCTAAGAAACGATCCTGAAGTTCGTAAAAACTCCTTCACCTACACAGAACCAAAGACTCCCGAGGCGTTTTATCCCGAATTTTTACGCACCCATTTTTCTCATCCCAAGCTATTGCCGCTTTTCGTGTGGCAGGAAAATAAGCGCATCGCCCTGTTGCGGTTTGACCCGGAATGCGAAATCTCCATTGTTTTGGATGCACCCTATCGAGGGAAGGGGTTAGGCTCTGAGGTTTTGACCGCTGTAGAACCTCTCTTAATACGAGAAGGCGTGTCTGAAGTGGTGGCACGGATCAAAACTGGAAACGAAGCCTCCGTGAAAACGTTTGAAAAAGCGGGTTATGTACAGACCCAATCAGGGCCTGATTACTTGACGTTCAAGAGAGCTTTAGGGTCAAACCGGAGAAAGGTATTCATCATTGCTGAAGCGGGATCAAACTGGAAAGCCGGCACATTTAAGGAGGATCTGGAGCAAGCGTATCAACTCATTCAAGCGGCAAAAGAGTCTGGAGCCGATGCGGTTAAGTTCCAAACATTTCGCAAAGAACAGGTATACGTCCCCAATCCAGGGCAGAGCGATTACCTATCTAAGGCAGGCATTCAGGAGGACATCGGAGAGCTTTTCAAAGAGCTAGAGATGCCTGATGAGATGATTCCGCTCTTAGCTAAACGAGCCAAAGAGGTCGGGATCGAATGGATGTCCAGCGTCTTTTCAGAACGCGATTTTGCAGAGGTAGACCCTTACGTCAAGAGGCATAAAATCGCCTCCTATGAAATTTCGCATCCACTTCTTCTCACTCTTGCCGCGAAAAGCGGCAAACCGCTCATTTTATCGACGGGAGCGTCTCAACCGTCCGACATCGACTGGGCGTGCGACATCTTTTTCAAAGAAGGTG
Organism: Parachlamydiaceae bacterium; assembly: GCA_047972195.1. Lineage (GTDB taxonomy): Bacteria > Chlamydiota > Chlamydiia > Chlamydiales > Parachlamydiaceae > CAZSDA01. Next base: position 148 of record JBKEAL010000133.1, on the reverse strand, counting down.
GAAAAGATCTAACCCTACTGCAGTGCACCGCCTGCTATCCGGCACCCCCCGAAGGCATGAATTTAAAGGTGATTCCTTGGTTACAGCAACGTTATCAGGTAGCTAGCGGACTTTCCGACCACTCGGAAGAAGTTTCTACGGCTGCGGT
>JBKEAL010000106.1:0-5846 GCA_047972195.1 Parachlamydiaceae bacterium | reverse complement strand
GTCCACTTACTCATTTTTTTGAATCACTGAACAGCCAGTGATACCGCCATTCTTCAAGTTTTCGATCGACAATTTTCTAACTGAAAAATTTCTTTAGCCATTCCCAGCGGGAGTGGCTGCGTGCTGTTCAGCGCTCCCAGTGCGTTGATAATCGCGCCACCGCCAGCTGAAAAACCATACAGATCGATTGGTTCATGGCCATCTGAAGCACACTTGTGCATGACGTAGAGAAGGGGAGCAATTTCGTTAAAGGTTCCGAAGGTGGTGTTTGCATAAGGGATGCCCCTTTCGTAATGATCGTAATCCGGAAAGTTAAAGGTCACCACCGTCTTATCTGTCTGCACAGACTCTGCAATTCGGTAGTTGGCGCCGCTGCCATGCGCTGTAATCATCACTCCAGGCTGCTTTCCGGGGATGTGGGAGAAGTGCAAATCATAGGGAAAAACAGTTTCTGCAAATGTGAAACTGCACACTGATAACAAAAATACAAATAGACGCACCACGTTTACTCCTTATTGACAGATTCTACCACTTTGATAAAATAGCTAGAAATCATGTTTAGACCACTATACACGCCCCCTCCATTAAGTTGTTATGCCGCTCTTCGTCATCTGTCAAATACAATGCCGAAAAGCCAGAAATGCACACTCACTATGTATACCCTGCAAGGGAAGCACACGGCAGCAAGGCATTGCGTCTTTACCGCAAGTACTGTCCATAGAATGCGCGATATCATTTGTGATTTCTTAAAAGTGAGTAGCGTTGAGGATAGACGATTTGTAGATAGCATATTTACTAACAAAGTGTTTCGCTGGTTTGAATTGATCAGCAACACCTCCCCGCAAGTCTATGGCATCCTGGTCTCTGGCACCCACAGACTGGCATTCTCAGATCAGGAAATCTCATTTCCTAAAGTGCCCAAAAGCTGTTCGAAGATCCGCATGACATTCCAAAATCTGATCCCGGAAGAAGTGGTCATCTTAACCGCAAAACAGATCGAGGAAAGGGAGGCTAGCGATCCCATCCTCGCCGCATTTGCCTACTCAGATTCCTTTTCCTCGTACAGTGAGGTTAGTCATACCTGCGACACGTAGAGAATCCTCGAAAAAGACCCTTAAATTTCGCTGAGTTTTCCACATACAGATAAGCATGGAAAAATGCATATCTATTTGCTTAGCATTTTCTGAAAAGTGGCTACGAATTTAAGGCCGAAAATCCCTCAAGATAACAGAATTAATTTTCCAACAGACTGGCCACTTTCAAGGGAGCGGTGGGCATCGGCTGCTTTTTCGAGGGGAAAGGTGGTGATAGGCGGGGGAGCGATTCGCTTTTCTTCGAGGGAGCGCAGGATGGTGTGCATCGCTTCGCTTAAGAAGTGCGATTTGTTGAAGAGGTAGCTTAGGTTAAAGGCCATGACGCTGTGGTTTTTGTTGGTCATGTTGAGGGGGTTGAAGCGGGGAGTTCTGAGGTAGTTCCATGCCATTTTGATCCAGTTGGGTCTGCCTCGGCCCTTGGAGAACATGGTATGGAAGCCGTAGACGATGAGTTTGCCACCTGCGGACAGGTGGTTGTAGCTTTCGGAGAGGGTTTCGATGCCATTGGCATCCAGGACGACGTCGTAGCCATTAGGGGCAAATATTTTGGCTTCCTTCCAAAGGTCGGCTTTTGATTTGTCGATGACGCGGTCTGCCCCGAGCTCTTTGACTGCATCCACCTTATGGGAAGAGCCGACAACGCCAACAACTTTACAGCCTGCTTGTTTACCTAATTGCACCAAAGTACTGCCGACGCCGCCTGCTGCAGAATGCACGAGGATGGTATCTCCGGGATGCGGATGGGCAAGTTCAAAGAGAGCGTAGTAGGCTGTAAGGAAGATGGCGGGAATGGAGGCCCCCTCTTCGTAGGTCATGGTAGGAGGCAGAGGGAAGACGAGCCCTTCGCGCACAACCACATGGGTTGAGTAGCCCCCAAAAAAGGTGACGGCGATGACGTTCTGTCCTACTTGAAAGCGCGTGACGCCTTCACCAATCCCCTTTACCACACCACTTACTTCAAAACCAGGTGTAATCGGCCAGCCGATAAACTCTTTGGCGGAGCTATAGACGCCCATTCGCACGCAGCAGTCCGCGAAATTTACGCCGATGGCGCACGTCTCGATCAGGATCTCGCCTGGGCCTGGCTTCAGGTCGGGAAATTCTTTCAGCTGTAAGCGGTCGTAATTGCCAGCTTTGTCGATAACGATTTTTTTCATTTGTAAGTCACAACGCGGCCCCAGAGGCTTTTGGTGCCCCAGATGCCGGAGCGCATCGACTCGAGATGGATGATCTGGCTGTGGTCGACGAATAAATTCACTTCGGGGCCATAGTTTTTGATGTACCATTCAAAGACAGGCGGGTCGGCCGCTTCAAACATGACATTTTCCAGCCCAAGCGCATCGACAAATTTAGCCGGCACATCGCGTTGCCACGTTTTGACACTTTCCGTAATCCCTTCAGACTCAATCATGATCATGTAAGCCCCGGCGTCCAAGCAGCGTTTGGCGATCTGGATCGCCCAGCCTACGTCTTTAGATCCTTCAACTGCAAGCTCCTCGGAAGAAGTTGTCCCGCCTGCACCAAACTGGATGCCCACTTCGGGCTTGGCTTTCATGCCCGCTTTATGCACCTTTTCTACCAACCTGAGTACGTCGTCTTGCGGGATGGTGATAAATCCCATCGACACCTCTACGATGTCAAAGCCGATCTCTTTACACTCTTTGATGTAGCGGTCTACCATATCGGGGCCGCGCGTCAGCACATTCTCAATAAACCCGCCAGTTGAGACCATCACGTTGTTCTTGTGGCAGAGATCGATGATCTCTTTGACAGCCTTGCGAGGCATCAAAGAGAAAGAGCCGCCGGCAAACTTGACCGCATCGACGTAGTTGCCCATCATTTCAAACAGATCTTCGAAATAGCGCTTGCCCGGAACGGTATAGTAAGGCCCACGAATTTCCGTCATGCCGCGCTTCCTCGGTTTGCCCGGTCGTTCGTTCAAATGGATGAAGGGGAATGCGTGATCTTGAGGTGAGGATTTGGGCATAGGACCTCCTTTCCTCTTTGTAATTCAACTGCTGATTTACAGTAAATCACTCTTTCCGTCTCTCCGTTTCTGCGATGAAAAAATCCGATAATTTATTTCCGACAGTGACAATCTACAAGATGGTCATTGACCATGCCGATGGCTTGCATGAACGCGTAGATGATCGTGGATCCAACGAAGGTCATGCCGCGCTTTTTTAGATCTTTAGAGAGAGCGTCGCTTTCCACTGTTTTGCAGGGAACCTCTTTCATCGATTTGCGAGAGATATCGATGGGTGTGAAGTTGACAAACTTCCAGATGTAGCGATCAAAGGAACCGAACTCTTTTTGGATTTGCAGAAACACCTGCGCATTGGTTCTTGCGCCGAACACTTTGAGGCGGTTGCGGATGATTTGGGGGTTCTGCAGCTGAGCTTCAAGTTCGCTGTCGCTCATGGCAGCCACTTTTTTCGGATCGAACTTGTGGAATGCCTGTCGATAGCCCTCGCGCCGCTTTAAAATCGTTTCCCAACTCAATCCCGCTTGTGCACCCTCTAAAACCAACATCTCAAACAAATGCCTATCGTCGTGAACGGGGATGCCCCATTCCTCATCGTGGTACTTGGCGTAAAATTCCTTTCCCTCTCCATTTCCAAAGCATCGTTGTTTCATATCGATAAATCTTACACCATTTTGGGAAAAAGTGGAATGTCGTTATACTTTTCGAAAAGGACGGTAGTTTATGACGATCATCGAAACGATCAATGAGGGCATCAAAGAGGCCATGAGAAGCAGAAGTCAGTTGAGGCTGGATGTTTTGCGTGCGCTAAAATCGAAAATCTTGGCTGTAGATGCGAGAGGCAATGTGCCGGATGCAGACGTTCTCAAGCTTTTTAAAACCTATTATGGAAACCTTCAGGAGGCTTTGGAGCAGACGCAGGCGGCTAACCGTCCTGAAATGGTGGAGAAACTGAAGCAGGAGATGGTTGTTGTACAGGAGTTTCTGCCGAAGGCACTTTCTGCAGAAGAAACGAGAAAAGTGGTCGAACAGGTGATTCAAGAGTCCGGTGCTAAATCGAAAAGGGACTTGGGGCTTGTCATGAAAAGCATCATGAAGATCAATAGTTCCGTAGACGGGAAAGCGGCAAAGGATCTGGCAAGTCAGCTTCTCCCTGAGTGATCAATCTTGAAAAAGGCAAGCGCTTCGTCCGGAGTGATCTCTGGACTTTGCGCATCCTTAATGGTTCAGCAAGAACATTGTATAGCTATGGATGGCATCCATTGTACTCTTATCATAGTACGTGCTTGGATTGGCAACTTGGATTAGTTCCTCCAGCTTAGGAATCTGGTGTTAAATCCACTATTTCCGGGATGTTGAAATATTGAAGCGCTCTAGCTAAGTCAACACTTGGACTTACTATCGGTTTTAAGACTTGATAATATGTATTTCTGAAGGCCTCTAACAATTGATCTGTGTTTCTTTCGATCAATGCATTCTTAAAGAGGTCGATCGATTCGGCAGCATCTTTTCTCGTTTCATCAGTTGCAGTGAGCATTTGTAAGGTAGGTGCTCTGGATTCTTTACTTATTTTGCCAACGGGTTCTCCGTTAAGTAAAAAAAGTCTTTTGCTCGCTACAAGATCAATTTCTCCAGCTTTTGCTTTGACACTTGAGAAGCCGATGATCGAGACGGCGTGGATCGAGATGTTTCCTTTTGCTTCCAAAGGGGCCAGGAGGATGACATGGGCTTTTTCAGAATTAAATTCAAAATCGGTTTCAGAGTAAACAGCCTTGTGGAAAATGGCAAAAGGGACGCAATTGACGTAGCAAATTACATAGGGCTGATTAATGCCGAAGCTTGCTGTGATTTTTAATGAGCTATTTAAGGGTTCCATGGTTTTATCTCTTGTTTAATTTTATGGTTTGGTAAATAAGTCTTGCTAATTCGTCCAGCATGATCGCTAGGCTAGCGTGCTCTTCTAGGGCAGGCCCGATCGTTTCAAGAGCATATTCGTCAGTAAGAAAGGTGCGTACAACAAGGTCTTGGCGTGGTGTAAAAGGGGCATTGGAAACGGCGAGATAGTTGCCATGCGCAGGATGCATCTCAAGCCAATGTTTTACAGTGTCATCTGTGTTGGGTCTGATCTGTCCTTTCATCGGTGCTAGTATAAATTCTACCGGTACAGCTCTCAACTCTTTAGGCATCTCTGTTTTCTCCCAAACCATGCGCACCATGTCATATTCCGTTTTAGGAAGATCGAGAAGATCGCCCATGCTTTCGTTCTGCTGGTTCAGCGGGCGAGCGCCGGTAAGAAAGTAGATCTGGTTGAACCGTACGCCTTGATTCCACTGTTCGATGAGATAATTCAGCCTAAGGCGAACTATTTGTAATGTCGATCCATGGACAATGGCTCCTTGGTACTCTTGAAGGCTCGGCCTGCTGGCATGGACAAGACCCATCTCGGCAAGAAGCGGTTTCACTCTGGATCTGAGAGACTCAAATTTGGCGTCCTGTTCGTCCGACCGTTCTCCAATGCGCAGGAAATGTTCCTGTGCCCAGTCATTAATCTTGTTGATGGTACAGCTTAGAGGCTGCATCCCTGCCAATCCCATCAATTGAATCAGTTCAAACTTAAGTTGACCGTTCTCTGTCAAAATGGCCGGTTTGTAGCTTAATTCTACGTGTGCATAGGCTTCTATTGCGCTCATTGCTACCACCTAATGGTTAAGTTAAGCATTGTAGCAAGGAGTGCCGTATCTTGGAATATCAAAAAAAGCTGTGACAGC
>JBKEAL010000059.1:0-8831 GCA_047972195.1 Parachlamydiaceae bacterium | reverse complement strand
TTGTAAGCTCCGTTTTGTGTCGAAGCAAGCGAGCTTACAATTTATTTCTTCTTATCTCAATTAAATTTCAATTTTCTGGAAAGTTTATCAGGTACTCTGAAGAGACTTATCCTACAAGGCCAGAGGAATGCCGCGATCTTTGATTTGTTGAATTTGAGATGCATCTAATAAGTCCTTGCACAATACCACTCCATCGCATTCTATAAATGTCGTATCTACATCCTCATGAACCATGGGTTGCAGGTGAGATAAGCGCTGGTCAAACAGTTCGCGATTTGTAGCTTTGAGTTTTACAAAATCGATATCAGGATCGTAAATTTTTAAGGAAATAGAATTTCGATGAAGTACTTCAATCAGCTCTACAAAAGGGCTATCGCGAACGTCGTCGCTCTGTTTTTTGAAGCTCATTCCCACAATTGCAAGCTGTCTGTGATTTCCCTTCAATATGGTATCAACTGCCTTTTGAAAACGGCACTGGTTGCTAGGTAGAATTGCATTTAATAGGGGCAATGATTTCCCAAATGAGAGAAGTGCTTTTAAGTCCTTGCTCAAACAGGGGCCACCAAAAGAAAAACCGGGCTTTAAATAGGCCGCAGAGGCATTTAAACGAGCGTCTTGCACAAAGATCTCCATCATCTCGACAGGATCGATTTCACAGGATTCACAAATCGAGCTGATTTCATTTGTAAAGGCAATTTTTGTCGCATGAAAAGCGTTACAGGCATACTTGAGAAGGCTTGCTGTTTGCGCACTCACAGCATACCGTTTCGGAGTTATCTCCTCATAGAAGTCTAAAACTGCCTTTACAGCATGAGGATCACGACCACCTGCTACGCAGAATGGAGGATGGAAAAAATCGTTAACTGCTGAGGATTCTCTCAAAAACTCTGGGTTCATCACTAATGAAATATTTGCATCCTCACAATACTTCTGAAGAGCCTGAAAAGCATCCGGCAACACTGTCGAACGCATCGCAACAACAAGATGATGACTATTTTTTAAGGATACGATTTGCGAAAGCACACTTTGCACCGCTTGCAATTGAGGTTCTCCCGTCTCGCTTGTAGGAGTATTTACAGCGATGAAAACGATGTCTGCTTCCATCAGCTCTTGGTTAAGTACTGTTTTCAAAACAATCAGTCCATCATCGATCCCTTGGCAAAACAGCTCCTCAAGGCCCGGTTCAAAAAAGGGAATTTTCCCGTCTTGTAAAAACGCAATTTTCTCTGCATTGGTATCGATGAAGGTCACCTTATGGCCCTGTTTTGCAAGGCAGGACCCAGTCACCAATCCCACATACCCTGCTCCAAATATCACAATGTTTTTTGGCTCTACAGCCTGAATCTCCATGCAAGCAAGAAGAATCCAGATGAGAAATATCTTTCTGACAATCATGCAATCACCTTATAAGATAAATTTTAAAATGAGCAAATTTTTTAAACCTCTTTTCTGCATCTTCTTTTTCTATGTATGTGAAATATTTGGCTATCCTGCCGATATTTCCTATTTAGTATCGGACTTTAAATATAGCCAAGAGCATGGGATCAAGATTTGCGAAGTGCAGCATGGGTCACTTTCTGCTTTACTTGGCGACCTTTTCATTGAGGGAGGAGATGGAAAGATCTCTCCAAAGATCGCTGAATATTTTTCCCAATTTCTCATGGAAAAATGGACGCTGTCTTCGATCTACCCACCATTGAAAAGATCCTTAGCCGCCAATGGATGGAACTTGTCGCTGCCATTCAGAAAACTTTTGCAAGATCCAACCTTTTTAACTTGTGCCGTCTCCCCTCCTCTTGACCCCTCTCTGATTCTCTCATATGGTGGAATTGTCTATGCTGATCAATCTATCGTCCAAGATTACAATTCTTACTGCAAAGCTTACCCAGGGATTCTTTTTCTCAATGCAGCGATATTTCCCTATTGGAGAGACAAGTACAAGATGAACGCACTCTTTGAACTGGACGATAAGTTAAAACAGTACAAAGCGGAGTGGCGGCTCTATCCTAAAAAATATGACGCGCAACTGGCAGATAGAATTCAGGAAGAGATGCCTTCTGAGTTCTATGTGATTAAGCCAAGAAGAGAATTTTTGGGCAATGGAGTGCTCATCATCTCAAGCGATGAACTGGATCAAGTCCTCAGCATGATTTTAGAGCCCACGGCGAGTTTGAAGAAACATCCCGATGAAAAGTACTCTTTTTGGACAAAAAACAGAGAAGATTCTTTTCTGATCGAAAAATATTATAGATCCGACTACATCCATCTATCGTCAAAGAATCATTATGATGCAACGATGCGCCTTGTTTTTATCCTGAAGTACGATGAAGGAAAGATGAGTTATCACTGCATGGGTGGCTATTGGAAACTTCCTTGTAAAGCGATTGAAGAGGAAGGAACGCTGAACGAAAAACACATCTCTTTTGGAGATCCTCCTTTTTATAAAGCTATCGATCAGGAATTGTTTAACGAAGTCAATGCCCAGATGGAGAGAGCGATGCTTCTTCTCTACGACAAAATGTTGAGTAAATAATATTTATTTTTGGCGCTTGGAAAAGGATTCTAGAAACTTCAAAAAGTCTTTATTGACGATCTTGAGAGCGTTCGATCCTCGAGTGATTTGAGAAATGCTCACCTTCATTTCTTCTGAAATTTCGCGTTGAGATAACCGGCCGCTTAAAAGGGCATGAATGATCTGCATGCGGGAGGCTAGATGCTCTCTTTCTTCGATGGTGAAAAAAAGTGAAAACACATCTTCCAGATGGGCTGATTTTTTCGCCTCAGAACACAAATTTAAAAATAGCCTCCAACCTTCTTCATCGCCCATGGGTATACCTCTTATTATAATTTTACGGAGCTATATCATTTTGCGTCGAGGGTTTTCATCTGACGTATTTGTAAGAAAATCTGTATTTTTTTAATCCATCCTGGCAAAATGCACCCTTTTAATTTTGATAAGGCAAAAAATGATCTATTCGATTTCTCAATATTACGACGTTGAACCACAAATTTTTAGACTAGGCAAAGATGCAAAGCTCCCTGATTTGAATGCAAAAGCCAGCGCGTTATTTGACATCAGCCCAGAAAAAGTAAGGTTGTACTACGAAGATGAAAACCATCAGTGGACTCCTATTAATACCCAAGAAGACCTGAAAGAGTGTCAACGAGTCCAACGGTTATCTAAAACCATCCTTCTTGGGATTTCTGAGAAGGGGGACTGGATCAATGAAGCGCATCTGATTTTAGAAATCGTGCCGGAAGAGGGCCGCAAAATTTTTGAAAACTACTTTACATTACTGCAAGGCCCCATTGTCTATGAGCCAATCTATCGGGCAGCCGCTCAATGCCTCCAATGGCTGCTCAACTCGAATCCAACCATGCAAGTAAAGCATGCAAAAGAAAAGCAATGGCTCACAAGAATGAGACATTTTCTATCTTCTCACTTGATTTACCAAAAACGCTCCCATGAATGGTTCGTTTCTGATATGCGGCAAACGCTCTACTGGTTGGGGATTGATCTGGATTCACTTCCGGAAGATTTCCCAGAACCGACCCAAGAAGAGCGCTATTGGAAGTCAATCAACGGGACTTACGATTTAATTAAACGCCTCAAATTCAGACAACCACCCATTGCAAAACTGCCTAATGAATCGCAAAAAGATTACGCAGATCGTCTTCTAACAATGAAAACTATCCGCTCAGTTCTTTTACCCCATTTTCAGGACCTTGAACAGATGCTTTGGCTAAGCCTTGAAACTGCCTGCTCACAACCCCTTCTAAGCCACATGATGCTTAAAGCGGGACAAATTATGGAATGCTCCTTAAAACTCATGTCCTTACGCCATCTTGGAAACCAAGACTATGGAAACCTAAGTTCTCATTACTATTCCCTATCGAGTTACTTTACCCTTCCTCAAAAGGATCGAGATTGCTTAACTTCGTGGAATAATTATCCATCTCTAATACTCTTCGAAGCGCCCATCCCATTTGAACTCGCCTCACTAGAACAAAAGCAGCTGATCCCGGAGGTGCTAAACCTGCTGAAGATCGCTCATAAGGTGCTTGAAGATTATAGCCGCGGCAGCTGATCCAGCCTGCCGCAGCATAAGTTAGATTAAGCCTGCTCAGGATGGCTTTTATGCCACTCGCTGCGATTTTTAACCTGAGTAGTCAGCGTTGCGATGATATCAAGTGGCAATAATACAGCTATGCCAAAGACCGATGAAGATAATCCAATACGCACTTTTTCACTAGTGGTCAAACCATATCTGTCCTTTCCAGAAATACCGGCAAAAATGCCCAAAATCGGAAACGAAAAGTAGAACTTTCGGAGGTTTAAATCACCACGCCCCAAGTATTCATCAACGGGCGCTAAACTCCATCCAAAAGCACGATTGAATTCTGTGATACCTGACATAACGACAGCCTCCTTATTTGGGGTTTTATTTTTACAATACCTCGCCTTCCATTTTAGGCATAGGAATTCAAAAGCCCTGCAAAAGAGTCCTCAGGCATAAGAGAATAAAGAATCGCCTGATGAATTTGAGCCAAACCAACTTGCATCACCTTATCCGCTGGCGTCACCCCTTTATTCCCTTTCAATGACTTTCCTAGTTTATCGAAGACCTTAGTCACATACTCTTGATTCATCAGATCTTCCACTTCTTCAAATGAAATTCTTCGGTCCTTTCCTGCATTGAGTAGTGAAGTCAACACCCTCTTCAAAATCGACTTGTAATCAGTCGCATTATCGCCACTCCACTCAGAAATGTGATCCAGTTTCTCATTTATCCAAATGGGGAGAAGCTCCGTTTCGGAAAGGAGATGAAGATAAAACTTTTTGATCCACGCAATACAGTAGATAAATAATTGATCCTGATCCTGAAGCTCATTAGCCTTTGAATTAAGTAATGAAATCACTCTTGATTCCAATTCTTCTTGACTGATCTGCCCACTTTTAAATTCTAAAAACAGGTCTTTTGAAATGTCAATTACAGGGATTTCTTCAGCATTGGCTGAGCTGCATTTCAAGACGCGAGGTTCTTCCCAACTGAAGGCTCCTGGGCACGGCAGGGCATGTGCTCTCACTAGATCTGAAGTGTAGAATGGATGATCTGGTGCTGTTCTCATCGCCCTACTTAAGGACTGTGTATATTCTTTTAGCTCTTCTGAACCCTTTTTACGAAGGTCCATAAAGCCTTTTTGACGATAATCGCACTTTTCTTCACACTCATTTCCATTATTGTTCCCATTATCCTTTTCACCCTCTATCAGGTCTTTAATGTGATGGAACAATGCGCCTTTAAAGGCAGGTTGAAAATTTGAGATGGCATGTACGGTGTTTACAAAGCTAAAATAGATAAACGGAAGACAAGTAAATCGGACAAAGGAGTGGCGCTTTTGCTCTCTCATCGCCTCCTTGATCAAAGTCATGTCGAAATCAAGATTAATTTTCGTATTGATATTATCAATGACTGATGTAAAGGCAATTGCAATCCTATCAGCCAATTGTCCACCATAATTTTTACTGTTCTCCCAAGCTTCATGTGCTTTTCGGGGGTCGTATCCCGACTCCAGTTTTTCCCACTCCTTAAGGAAATCGCCTATAGCATCAACCTCCTCTACAAATAATGGGTTTGGTGCATTGGAAGCATAAAGAGCATCTTCTAATTTGCACGCATATAAAGTTTGTAAAAACTTGCGAAACAGTGGGCGACGGATCACCTGTTCATCTGATAGGTTCCCAATTTTATCCTGTTCTAACTCTTCTAGAAGCGCTTCAACTTCATAACGAGCAGCAACCTCATTAGTGATCTTCTGCTTTAAATAAACAAAAGTTCTCGACTTATAGGATTTCGCAAATTTAGCCAAAAATTTACTAGAAGCTCTAAAAAGATTGAGCTTGACGGTCGTTTCTGGTATCCCCCTTACAAATTCGTCATATAATCCTTTCAGGCGATCAAAATCAGAAGGTTCAATGGCATCGAGAAAAAGCTTGCACGCTTCTTCGAAAGCAAGCTCTTGCCTGATTCCATAAATGATTGCCTGCACAACAAATTCACGAGATGTATCTCCCAAAGAATCAGACATAGAAGCATACACTTCTTTTTTCTTGGCCTTTAGATCTGCATAAACACCTGCGATGCGGTCGTTGTGATCTTTTAATACTTGTTTGCTAGGTCTGCGGCCATCAAATTCATTAGTTTTAATAATACTGAATGAATAATGTTTTGGTTCAATATTTAAAGAAGGCATAAAAATTCCATTATATCGATATTTTTCAGGGGGAAAGAATTATACAGATCTCAGGATTTTATTTCAAAAGCGAATGTGCCGTTTTGACAGAAAAGTTGCATGGGTTTACTTATGGATTAATACCATTTCAGTCTTTTTCGAGGTGCTATCATGAATTTTTAATACATTAGGAGGAATATTATGGAAAATCAGTTAAAGGACCTACTTGTAGATGAATTGCACGATTTACTAAGTGCAGAATTGCAGGTTGTGAAAGTTCTACCATCCATTGTGAAGGCGTCAGAATCGCCTGATCTTAGAGAAGTATTTAAAGGTCATTTAAAAGAAACCAAAGACCAAGTCCAACGTCTTGGAAAAGCTCTAAGAATTCTCAAAGTCGGAAAAAAAGCCAAGTTTTGCAAGGGGATGAAAGGCCTCATCGATGAAGGTAAAGAAGTTCTTAGAACTTTTAAAACAAAATCATCCATACGCGATGCAGCACTCATCTCAAAAGCACAACGAATGGAGCATTATGAAATATCTGCCTATGGAACAGCACGCACGTTTGCAAGAGAAATGAACCTCAATGAAGTTGCCGATCTATTGCAGACCACCCTCAATGAAAAAGGAAAGGCAGATAAAAAATTAACCAAGATTGCAGAAGGTGGAATCCTCACTTCAGGCATCAACCACAGAGCCAATCACTCAAAAGCACGCAAAACAGCCAAAAAATCCACAAGTTCCAAAAAAGCAGTCGCTTCAAAAAGATAAGCTAACCAAATCGTCCTTACAAGGGAGTATATAATGAGTAAGTTGTTTACAATAATTGTTTTAGGATCAGCTTCCATTCTATCTGCAGACCAATACTATTCCGGATACAGCAACGGCAAAGGCTACTACCAAGAAAATCAAGGCCAATATTCTCAACAATCTAATCAGGAAATAAGCAAAAAAGTCAAAGAGGTCATCGGAGCGGGATCGGGTTGGTTTTCCAAAAGATTTGAACATGTATCATTTGATGTGAACAATGGCACTGTAACTTTGAAAGGCACCGTCGACAGTGAAGATAATAAAATCAGCCTAGAAGAAACCGTGAAAAAGATTAGCGGCGTCACCAGAGTCAATAACGAAATCACTATCGCAAGAGATACTTCTGATGCCTATAACAAACGCTCCGAAGGCGTCATGGGGACCTATAACGAGCCATCACAAAATCTACCACAGGGAAGACAAATCAATTCCAAATGATACCTAAAGGAGAAGCAACCATGTGTTAGCTTCTCCCTCTTGGATTAATTTATACTTCCGCAATTGCTACATCTGTATCTTCTCCCACGACAGAGTGACATTAGACTCATAACAGTCACAAATAGATCTCCAATCACCACAACTGGCCAAGCCAGAGGAAAATTCACACAAAATACGCGAAAAAGAAGAGCTGGAGTGATCGATTCGCGTTCAAAGATTGAAGCTATCGTTAGAACATATAAACTAAATAAAGGCGCGCTGTACCTCAACTTAAGGGCATTTATTTGACTAGGCGTCACTCCTCTGATCGGTGCTAGACTTATCCCCCAGGACAAATTTATTTGATCCATATTGATCATGTGAATCTCCTTAGTTTAGTTACCCCTAAAATCACACGAACGAAAATATATTTCTACGAGAATTTCATCCACAGTTATCTCTTCAGATTGAAATCAACCACCCGTTCGCTATCGTTCACTAGAGACCACAGAGAAGACAGAAAGGGGAAGTCCCATAAACACCACAAGAGGGAAAATATATTTCAATCAATTTGACAAGTTCAACATAACGACGTAACATTAAGTTATAAGATTCAAAATCACACTTCGAGAATAACCCAAACCGGAAGACTATGCCTGAAATTAGTAGATTTTTTGGAATTGTAATCGCTATGTATTACAAGGAGCATAACCCACCTCATTTCCATGTTAGATATAACGATAGCAAAGCGATGATATCCATCAAAGATTTAGCGATTTTAGAAGGGAAATTATCCCCAAAAGTGCTAGGAATAGTAGTTGAATGGGCAAGTCAATACCAAAACGAATTGCTTGAAGACTGGAATTTAGCTCAAAAATTTGCCGAGCTTAAAAAGATTCCACCACTGGAGTAAATATGTTAATCGATATTATTGCAGTTAAAGTAACGGGTGATTACACCTTACATCTACAATTTGAAGACGGCATCGAAGGTTCAGTGGATATTTCTACAATCATTCCCTTTGAGGGGATTTTTAAAAAGCTGAAAGATAAGAAGTATTTTGCTACAGTACGCGTTGAAAAAGATCTTGGAACGATCGTCTGGGACAATGGAGCCGACCTTTCACCAAGTTATCTCTACACGATTATTCAAAATAAGGTTGCGTAACGGAGGGATATTTAAAGCAAATCCAGAAGCCTGAGTGAATCGTTCAGTTTTGTCAATCATTGCTATCCTATTGAAAACAAAATGAAACACAAAGTTCCTATGCTGTATTCAAGTTTAAGTCAGAAATGATAAAAGTCCTCCTAAGGGAACTAGCAAAATTTCCAAAGGAGGACTAGATGAAATACAATTATGACTATACAGGA
>JBKEAL010000056.1:0-5786 GCA_047972195.1 Parachlamydiaceae bacterium | reverse complement strand
GCAGTTCAAAGGTCGATTTCAACAAGTCGAACATGCCGATCAGGAATGGCATCTGGATCAATAATGGTAAGCATCCTGAAAGAGGGTTGACGCCTTTTTCACGATACAAGTTGACGATCTCTACCTGCGCTTTTTGCGGTTCTTTTTTATACTTGTCCTGGATCGCTTTGACTTGAGGAGCAATCTCCTGCATCGCCATGGTTGACTTAAAGGACCAGGCATTCAAAGGATAGAGCATTATTCTCAAAGCAACCGTTAATAGGAAGATCGAGAGCGCCCATGAGCCAGTCACCCAGTAAAAGTTTCTCATCAAGAAGAGAAGGAACTTAGCAAACGGCTCAGAAATGAAGGCAAACCAGCCATGGAATGTTTGGCAAGCAATGTAGTCGGGGTTGTAGCCAGTTTCATGTTTGGAATAGGTTGCGTCTACGGTTTTCAATACTTCCGTGCTGAAAGGGCCTGCAAATACTCGGAAGTTCTGTACAGACGTTTTTGGCTTCAGCGGCAAATAGGTTTGGTAGCCAGGCATTTTGTCAGCCTGGTAAAGGTCGTACTCTTGGTCAATTTCAACTAACCGCGAAGGAACCTCTGTCCCTTTAATAAAGCTGTAGCGTATGCCGCCTTCCTGATTTCCTAGTGGGTCCATGATGGTGCCGAAGAATCCGTTCGAGTTGCAAAGCCAGTCGGGATTAGCTTCAGAGATTGTCGCAGACTCCTGAGGAAGATCTAAAGCGCGCACTTCAGGTTTTTGATTTCTCGTCGTACGGTATTTTAATGCAGGCGCTGGGCCGCCGGAGATCCACTCCACTTCTGGTACACCGGAAGTCAGCCAGAGGCCTTGCGATTCACCTTCGATCTTGACAGTGAGGTCGAAGCAGTAAGCTCCACCGGTTTCTTCATCTGCAATGTTAAATGTTTTTGTAATCTTGCGGTGGCCTTGCTTTGCTTCAAAAACAATGCTCTTATTGTCGAAGTGCGTGACATCGTAAACAAGCTCTGCCACTTCAGGATATTCAGAAACAATGTTCAATGCGTAGAAGCGAGGAGGGATCGAGACGCTTTTTCTTGGCTTCTCCTGAACTAATTCGCGGCGAATCAATGGATAGTAGCCGCCGAGCATTCCCTCTTTAAGCTCTTTGCTTTCTGAAGATAGGTATGGGTGTGCAGGGAATTTGGCGTTTTGCGGGTGCTTTTCAACCATGTCGCGGTCAAATTCGATCTCTTTGACGACGCTTTTTGTGTTCGTTTCAGAAGTAAAAGGAAGGTTGATTTCAGCTAAGGCGCCGCCTTTGTTAGAAAAAACGAGCTGCTGATAGCTATTTTCAAGAACGTAGAATTTTTCAGTTACGCCAGACTCTGCCGCTTTCTCGCTGTCTAGTTTAGCTTGTGCTTCTTCCTTAATTTTTTGCTGAGCCTGCCATTTACGCAACTGCTCTTCATGATCGGAAGAGAAGTAGTTGTTCATAAAGAAGATGGCCAATCCCATAGAGAGAATGTAAATGAATAAACGCTTGTCCATGCAGTGCTTCCTTTTCTTGCAAAGGTTATAGTTTACCATCTCTCAACATCCAATACAACACAAAACCCTTGTCCCTGCCCTTGCCCGTGCCCTTGCCCGAGAATCCTGACGTTGGTATAAATGAGCTGATGAGATATTTTGTTTGTTGTCTTTTGCTGTTTGGAGCTCTTCACTCTGAAGAACTCGACGTTCAAGCGAAACGGGCATTTGATCGCGGTCGCTACAAGGAAGCCATTGAATTATCTCAAAAGTTGATAACTGAAGCACCGCAAGAGAAGAAGGCAGGTTATCTCGTTAAGCTGGCCATGGCTGAGTACAAAGACCAAGAGCATGGCAAGGCAATTGAGACTTACTTGAAAGCTATGAATTTAACTCCTAAGCCAAAGGAGCCTTATAAGCAAAGCGAAGAGGATGCGAAGCTTTATAAGGAAGCGTTGGCGCTTTATTTAAATCCACGAGAGAGAGATTCCAAGATCACGGCTCTGAGGATTCATGAGGTTTATGCGGGGATTTTGCGCATGCATCCTGAATATGTCGATCTGGGGTTTATTGTGGCTACAAGCTGTGCCAACCTCGACCGTTTTGAAGAATTTTTTCAGGTGTTTTACACTTCTTATACGCAAAATCCGGATCACTATCTGGCTTATAAGACGCGAGCGATCTTGTTGATTAAATTATTTGAGCGAGCCAAGACAATTGAGGAGAAAAATCGAGAAAGAAAGCGGATTGAAGAAGCACTTCAGCAAGCCAAAGATCGCTATCCGCTTGACTCCAGCCTCTATCGCTTGCAGATTGCGTACGCTCCAATGGAGGAAAAGAAAGAAATCCTCAGGAAGAATTTGAATGAAATCTTTGCGCACTCTATTGTAATCCCAAGATCAGAAATGTCCTTCTACTTTGATCAATTATTTGCTTACGGAGAAGAGGACATGGCTAAAAAGTTACTCGAAAAAGCAAGAGGGTGGTACCCTTATAGCCGCACATTGGATGCGGCAAAAGAGATGTTGGAGGAAAATAAGTGACGACAATCGAACCAAAAGCTCTGGGCGACTATCAGATTATCAAAAAGATCGGACAAGGCTCATTAGGTTCTGTCTATCTTTCTGAGCATCGATTCATTAAAAAGCCTTTTGCCCTCAAGATGCTTCCAGAGGAGCTCGCCCAAGATCGCACCTTTATCCAGCGCTTTGAAGAGGAGATCGGTATCCTGGCTTCTCTCGACCATCCCAATATCGTCAAAATCCACAATATCTCTTTTTCTCAAGGGAATTACTATCTGGTGACTGACTGCATCGTCGATCAGCACGCAGAGACGACCAATTTAGGCCAGTACTTGACCGCCCTCGACAAAAAGCTCGATGAAGCCCAGATCTATAATCTCTTGATGCAAGTCGCGCAAGCTTTAGATTATGCGCATTCCAAGAAGATCGGCGGAAAATCTTTAGTCCATCGCGGATTGAAGCTAAATAACATTTTAGTAGGAAAGGGTAAAAACGGCATTGAGCTTTATTTGAGCGATTTCGGTTTGACACGCATCGTGGGAACCGCTTCCGTATTAACCAGAACTTACAAGACCGTGGGTGAATCGATCGGTCTTCAGCAAAATGTTCTGCAGAAAAGCGGCATGGATCGCTATCCTTCAGCCCCTATTGATGGGCAAAAGCTGACTCCACTGCACATCTCTTTTCTGCAAACATACAGCTTTTTGGCACCGGAGCAGAAACGGCTAGATCATCACTATCCTGTAGATATCCATGCAGACAACTACGCATTCGGCGTGTTGGCCTATTACATGCTCACAGGAGAGTTTCCTGAGGGGCTCTTCCCGATGCCCTCCGAGCTCGATAGTAAATTGCGTTGGAATTGGGATGCTTTAATTTCCAGTTGCCTGCAAACAAACCCTGCAAAACGTCCAGAGTTGTTAGTTCCAGCTCTTGAGAGTGTGCAATTTAAGTCTGAGAACTATTCTCATGCAGCTCCTGTAGAGCCGATCGAAAGAGAGCAAAAAGAGGGCTTGAAACCCATTTTCCATAGACCGCAAATTGAGCGTCCCAATACTGACATCGACCCCGCAGCGATCTTCCAGATCGACACGACTGTTAAGAATTACGTTCCTGAGCCAAAGGAAGAGCGCAACATTCAGCCGATGCTGACAGAAATGGCAGTCGTTAATGGCGGAACCTTTTATCGAGGGAGTGTCGATGGCAACCGCGATGAGATGCCGCGCCACCAAGTGCATCTTGCCAGCTTTGCAATCGATGTCCACCCCGTCACAAACGAACAGTTTGTTCGATTCTTGGAAGTGATGGGTGGAGAGAAGGATGGCAACCATAACGACATCATCCGTTTGAAAGATTCACGAGTTAAAAGAAGCGGCGGCAAACTAAGCATTGAATCGGGCTATGCCAAGCATCCGGTAGTCGGTGTCACCTGGTATGGAGCGATCGCTTACGCCAAGTGGGTTGGAAAGCGCCTTCCGACAGAGGTAGAGTGGGAAACAGCTGCAAGAGGGGGAGTGGATAATTCGCTCTACCCGACCGGAGACGACATCGAGAAAAATCAAGCGAACTTCTTTAGCTCCGATACGACGGCTGTCATGAGCTATGCTCCGAATGGCTATGGTCTCTACGATATGGCAGGCAACGTCTATGAATGGTGCCAGGATTGGTATGGCTACAATTATTATGAATCCTCAATTCAGGAGCCGGATAACCCTCAAGGACCGCTACAGGGTGTTTATCGCGTCTTGCGAGGCGCTTGCTGGAAAAGCTTGAAGGAAGACCTTCGCTGTTCTCGCCGGCACAGAAACAATCCCGGAACTGTGAACGGAACCTACGGTTTCCGTTGCGCTGCGGATGTGGGGTAGCCCAAGTGAAAAAGGTTCTGTTTGTATGCTTAGGGAATATCTGCAGATCTCCTGCCGCTGAGGCTGTGCTGAAGATGATGGCAGAAAAACGCGGCCTGCAGGGCCAACTCTTTGTTACTAGCTGCGGCATCGGCGATTGGCACGTGGGAAAACCTGCGGATATCCGCATGCGCAAGGCAGCTACAGGCCGCGGCATTCCTATCAATACGAAAGCAAAAATTTTTGTCCCTAACTATTTAGAAGAATTTAACTACATCTTTGCAGCAGACCAGGACATTCTGGAATACCTGCACCGCATGGCACGAAACCCTGAAGAAAAATCCAAGATACACCTTATGACAGCATTTTCACATAACTATCCCGGAGAACCCATCCCTGACCCTTATTATCAAGGCGAAGCAGGCTTTGACTATGTCATGGACCTGCTTGAAGACTCCTGCTCCGGCTTTTTAGACCAAGCGTTTAAGAAATAGTATGCACAACGTCAATCCTTTCTGGAGGTCGCTTCAAGATCTCCGCCTATGCTCTCTCTTGCGGTTATTTCCTGAATCCGAAGAGGATTTTGAGGATTGTCGCGACCTTCTCGACAGGATTCAGATGTTTATTATGCCTCTTGAGGTCATCCAGCAATCATTTAGCGACATGCGCATGAAAAAACTGATTGCAGAGGTTCGCTCGGATATGGATGGAGATAACATTCTCAAAATTCGGAATTTAGCTCTGGAGATTTATTCTCCAGCCATCTCTCAGGAAGGGCAGGAAGAACTGCAAAAACTAGTGAGTATAACAACCTCGTCGAGCATCGAATTAGACAAGGCAAATACAGTAAAAGAATGCAGCCATTTTGTGCTCCCTCTTTATGCTCCTAATGAAAGGTCACCTACCGTCTATTTTAAAGAAGGAATTCGCCAAGCGGAAATCGAACGTCTCGTTGGAGACCTTGCATCTCTTCTTAAATGGGACGATATGGTCACTCCTATGGTTGTGGATAAATTGCCGGTCGTTAGTACGGACGTTGTTTACAAAAAACAGGGCGGTTTTAAGAAAACTATCGAAGGAGAAGAACTTGAAAAATATCCTCTCCTTGTTCAACCCTTTGAACGTAAGCAACTTTTACGAGCTTTTGTCATTAGTTTCTTATTAGGCAATCAAGATGGGCATGCAAAGAACTTTTTTATTACTCCTTCAAAGAAGCTTATAATGCTGGATCTTTCCCGTTGCTTGCCTCACAGTAATCGGTTTGTGTTGAAAGGGTTAAGGATTTATCCTGTTCACAGATTGTGTTTACTCGATAATCCATCGGCTTGGGAAGCATTAAAGGAAGAAGACGTCGCCTACATGGGAGACATGGCAAGAGACGTCGAGAGTCAACTTCCGGAAGTTAAAAGAATGTTTCTTTCC
>JBKEAL010000291.1:0-7399 GCA_047972195.1 Parachlamydiaceae bacterium | reverse complement strand
AGCCAATTTTGTGTCGGGATTGATGCAGTCTGTTCCTCCATTGAACGATTTGTTCAACATGGCAGGAATGAACCTTCCTTCTTTCCTTAAAGGAGAAGCCGAAAAAGACAATAATATACCTATACCTTTGGTTGACAATAAAAAAGAAGACGACAACAAGGCTAAATAAATAGCCCGAAGTCTATAAATAGAAAAGAGGATATCCATTGTGGATATCATCTTTTTTTACACTATTCTGATTATTCTATTATTATCTTTTCGACTTTAACGCATCTTCGAGTGAAATCCCTAGTGCATCGGCAACACCTTGCCCATAAGCCGGATCAGCCTTGTAACAGTTTCTGACATGACGCTGCTTTATAAACAGTTCCGAGTCTCCCATATTTGCAGCTGTGTTTTTGAAAAGAACTTGCTGCTGTTGTGACGACATCAGGCGGAATAAATCTCCGGGTTGGCTGTAGTAGTCATCGTCGTACTCTCTTTCGTTGTAGTTGAAAGCATCGCCATGTATCTTCAACGGTGGCTCTTTCAGCTCAGGGTTGTCCTGCCATTCTCCATAGCTGTTTGGTTCATACCCCAGTGTAGAACCATGATTGCCATCTACACGCATTGCTCCGTCTCGATGATAGGAGTGGAAAGGGCAACGAGGTTTGTTTACCGGAATTTGAGAATGATTTACTCCCAACCGATAGTTTTGTGCATCTCTGTACGAGAACAAACGCCCTTGCAACATTTTGTCGGGAGAAAAACCTATGCCATCAACCACATTCATCGGATTGAAAGCAGATTGTTCTACTTCTGCAAAATAGTTCTCAGGATTTCTGTTAAGTTCTAATATACCGACATCAATCAGAGGGAATTCTTTATGAGACCATACTTTTGTTAGGTCGAAAGGATTGATTCTATAATTGTCGGCTTGCTCTTCGGTCATAACCTGTATTTTGAATTCCCAGCGAGGATAGTCTCCATTCTCTATGGCATAATATAAATCCCGTTGGTGCGATTCCCTGTCTTTGGCTATAATGGCTGCGGATTCTTCATCGGTCAGGTTTTTGATTCCCTGCAATGTTTTAAGATGGAACTTTACCCATGTTCTCACATTGTCTTTATTGATAAAGCTAAATGTATGACTTCCGAATCCGTGCATATGGCGATAAGAATATGGTATTCCCCTGTCACTCATTGTTATGGTAACTTGATGAAGGGCTTCTGGCAAAAGAGTCCAAAAATCCCAATTACTGTTTGCACTATGCAGATTGGTACGAGGATCTCGTTTTACAACATGGTTTAAGTCAGGAAATTTCAGCGGGTCGCGCAAAAAGAATACAGGCGTATTATTACCTACTAGATCCCAGTTGCCGGCATCGGTATAAAATTTCATGGCAAAACCTCGTATATCGCGCTCTGCATCGGCAGCACCCCGTTCTCCCGCTACGGTTGAAAAGCGTAAGAAACATTCTGTTTTTTTACCCACTTCTGCAAATATAGAAGCACGGGTAAACCTTGTGATGTCGTGCGTTACGGTGAATGTACCGTATGCTCCCGATCCTTTAGCATGCATACGCCGTTCAGGTATTACTTCGCGATCGAAGTGTGCTAGCTTTTCTAAATACCAGGGATCTTGTAAGAGCACAGGACCTCTCTGACCGGCTGTCTGAACATTTTGATTGTCAGCTACAGGACGTCCCGAAGCTGTTGTCATTTTCTTTTTCTGTTCCATGATCATTCGATTTTTTTAGGTTTGCAATTATTTGTACAGATATTTTATCAATATCTAATTTTTTACATAGTTTCTCGTCCAAATACCTCTTGATTAATTCGGTTAGTTCCGGGTCTGTGTAGTCTATCAACTCTTCGCCTGTAAATATGTGGTGATGATCTGATGGTGTTATATCTAAATAACACTTACCGTTAGGGTGGTTGACCCGAGATAATAATTTTACTTCGCAAAAAGAATCTAATATACGGTAGACTGTAGATATTGTAATGTTAGGATTTTGTTTTTGTACTTCCGATATTACTTCATCTATTGTGGCATGCCCCAATTTTGTCATTACTTCATAAACGATTCTACGTTGTGGAGTTATTTTTAGTCCGGCATTCTTTATTATGTTGGTTACGTCCATCTGTCTCTTATATTTTCTATAAAGTAAATACAAATGATCCTTAAATGCAAATTATTATCATTTAAAATATTTTATAATGTAAGAGAGTGAAAAAGTAAGTAGTGATCTATATATGAACAAAGAGGTTACCAACTATTATTGGTAACCTCTTTATCTATAATGGAATTCTAAATTATTATAGTGTTTTCAGATTAAGGTTGCGCCATAAAACTTTAATGCCTCCTCCATCATGGATTTGCAAAGCTATGCGTCCTTGTCCTTTACCTATTTGTTCGTCATCTAGCTCTATCATCTGATTGCCATTGAGCCATGTAGTAACTTTATTGCCCTGAACCAAAATACGCATAGTATTCCAGTCTCCTACTTTCAGAAACTCTTCTTTTTCTTTCGGTACTTCTATCAGCCATCCACGTCCGTACGACTCATATATGCCGCCTGTGCCATGTCCTTTTGGAGCAACTTCTACCTGCCATCCGTTAACTTTAACGTCTTCTTCGATGAACGAGCGGATAAATACTCCTGAATTGCCATCGGCTTCTTGCTTAAATTCTACTGTAAGGTCGAAGTCGTTATAGTATTCACGTGTAGCTAGATAGCCATATTTTTTGTCTGGTCCGCTTTCACAAATCAGCAGTTCGTCTTTTACATACCATTTTTCTGTTCCGTAAACATCCCATCCGTGAAGGTCTGTTCCGTTAAACAGGCTAACTTCGCTGTTTTTGCGAGGAAGTTCTTTTACCTTTATATTGCGGAAAGATGCAGGATAGCCATGATCTTGCAAACAAAGAACTCCTTTTTTTGCTAAACCATATTCAGGTGCATTTGTCCATTTACCGCTATGCTTTCTTGCGTACCAGTCGTCTGTCCATGCTTCAAATTCCAGAATCTTTACACCATTGAGCCAATGCTCTACATGTCCGTTGTCGAATACTATTTTTGAGTTGTTCCATTCACCTTGCGGATTTACTTTCATTTTGGTTGTATCCGGTAAGTACATTGCATAGTCTACTCCCAGTCGTTGCCAAGGCTCCAGAGGCTCAGGGAAATTAGGCTCGTCTATCAGTTGATATTCGGGGCCTGTTACGTATGGAACTTTATATTGAGGACGTTCTACAACATGGTAAAGCATACCGCTATTGCCACCTTTCGACAACTTCCAATCCCACGAAAGTTCGAAGTTCTCATATTCCTTGTCCGTAACAATATATCCGTTAGAATCGCTGCCGTCTCCTTTTGCTTGTATGCAACCATCT
The DNA here is from genome assembly GCA_047972195.1 of Parachlamydiaceae bacterium. Taxonomy (GTDB): domain Bacteria; phylum Chlamydiota; class Chlamydiia; order Chlamydiales; family Parachlamydiaceae; genus CAZSDA01. The sequence goes on along the minus strand of JBKEAL010000291.1, from coordinate 4,020 downwards.
ACTACGTGCCAGGGTTCGGTGAGAGATGTACCGTTGTAGTCGCGCCAACCTGTCATTGTTGTTCCGTCAAATAGTAATTGCCAGCCTTCTGCTTTTTCCTGCTCGGTCAGGGTGTTTTGTTTTTCACCACCGCAAGAAGTTAAGGATGCTGCCAGAATAAGGCCGGATACCAGCAATCCTTTTGCCGTAAAATTTTTAGTGATTAATTTCATATTGATTTTAGGTTTATAAATAAAAAACTCTTTCGTAAAGATAGAAAAAAAGCCCTTAAGAAAGAGCTTGTTATAGTTTTTTATAGTTTTAGTATTATTTTGCCCAATTACGTTTTATTTTCTTTTTTATAAGTTTCGATTGCTTTTTTTACCGAGCCGTGAAGCAGTAGCAGTCGTTCGGCTTGTGTATATTCCAAACCCAGTTCGTCGACAATCATGCGAGTACCTCTGTCTACCAACTTTGCGTTCGACAATTGCATGTTTACCATTCTGTTGCCTTTTACCCGCCCTATTTTTATCATCACAGAGGTGGTTATCATATTCAGTATCATCTTTTGCCCTGTACCGGACTTCATTCGCGAGCTGCCTGTTACATATTCCGGGCCTACAATCATTTCGATGGCTATTTCGGCTTCTTGTGCTATAGGCGAATCAGGGTTGCTCGAAATAGAGGCTGTAAGTATTCCGTTTCTGCGTGCTTCGCGCAATGCTCCAATCACATAGGGTGTAGTACCCGAAGCAGCGATACCTATCACCGTATCTTTGCTATTTACATTATGCGCTTCCAGTTCTTCCCATCCGGCAGTCATATTATCTTCGGCTTTTTCTACAGGGTTGCGCAGCGCTTTTTCTCCTCCGGCTATCAACCCTATTACCACTGTGTTGGGCATACCGAATGTGGGTGGTATTTCCGAAGCGTCCAATACCCCCAGACGTCCACTTGTGCCTGCACCCAAATAGAAGATACGTCCGCCTTGCTGCATACGTGGAACGATCTGTGAGACTAACTTTTCTATCTGAGGTATAGCCGCCTCTACTGCCAGAGCTACTTTCTTGTCCTCGTTGTTTATATCGGTAAGGATTTCGGATACCGATTTCTCTTCGAGGTCGTTATATAAAGACGACTGCTCTGTTATTTTTATGAATGTCATAATCTTATACTCTGTTTTTACGAATAATAGGCGATAAGTCCGTCCATAGGCGAACGGGTTATTTGTCCTATACAAATATTGAGATCTTTAGCTGTCTGAGCAAATATTTCCCGATAATAATATGCGACAGATCCTGTAAAGTGTACAGGCCTATTTGTGTAATCATACTTATATTGCATCACATTTTTAGTGAAAAACTCTTTGAATGTTTGAGTAATAAGGCTGTAGACGGTTGCGTCATCGGCATGCCGCAAAATGAAGGGTGAAAGGCTTGCCAGAAAACGGTTTGCCATAGGTTGCCTGTACACTTTGTCGAGAATAAGTATCGTGTCCAGTCCGTATTCTGTCAGAAACTCCTCTTTGATATGCTGAGGCAGTAAATTCTTTAAACATATATTTATAAACATTCGCCCCAGAACTGCGCCACTGCCTTCATCGCCTAATATATAGCCTAGCGATTGTATGTGGTCTGCAATTTTCTTGCCGTTGTAATGGCACGAATTGGAACCTGTCCCCAGTATGCAGGCGATTCCTTCTTGATTTCCGCACAGTCCTCTGGCCGCACCAAACAAGTCACTCTGTATTTCTATGGTTTGGGCATCAATGTTTTCTTTAATTGCGTCTTCTATCACTCCGTTTTTTTCCGCAGAGTTGCACCCGGCTCCGAAAAAATATACACCATCTATCTTATACTCTTCTATCTGAGGCAAAAGTGCATTCTTTATCTCGCTGCTTATTTCTTCTTTTGTACTAAAATAAGGGCTTGCACCTTTGGTAAAGATGCGTTTTATTTCCCTCCCTCTGTGCGCAAGGCTCCATTCCACCTTTGTTGCACCACCGTCTGCGATGAGTATCATAAATTGTAATTGGTATGATCAAAACACAAATGTAGATAAAAGTTGTGGTTTCTGGTGCTGTATAATTTATTTTAGCCTTCATTTGTTTGATTATAAGATGTATATGGTTTGATGTGTTGAGTTTTCAACAAGAATACTTCTTTTAATATATTTTGTTGCAGACTATCGGTTGAAATACCTTTCTTTGTGATAGTATGAACGAAATTGTGCTCGAAAAACTCAAAACACTGGCAGAATCGGCGAAGTACGATGTTTCCTGTTCTTCCAGTGGAACTATCCGCAAAGGCAAGGCCGGAGAGCTTGGCAATACCGTGGGTGGAATGGGTATTTGCCATAGTTTTACGGAAGACGGGCGTTGTGTTTCGCTACTTAAAATTATGCTCACCAATTTCTGTATCTACGATTGTGCCTATTGTATCAATCGCCGTAGCAACGATATCAGGCGAGCTACATTTACAGTACAGGAGTTGGTAGACCTCACTATTGAATTTTATCGGCGCAACTATATAGAAGGGCTTTTCCTTAGTTCGGGAGTGATAAACAATCCGGACTATACTATGGAGCGTATGGTGAGGGTGGTAAAGGATTTGCGCACAGTCCATCGTTTCAACGGCTACATACATATGAAAAGTATTCCGGGTTGTAGTCAGGAGCTGGTAAATGAAGCCGGACTATATGCCGACCGTATGAGTGTGAATCTGGAAATACCAACTGAGGCTAATCTCAAACTTCTTGCACCCGAAAAAGATCACAGGAGTGTGTACAAGCCTATGCGATATATACAGCAGGGTATGATGCAGAGCATAGAAGATCACCGCAAGTTTAAGAAAGCTCCCCGCTTTGTTCCGGCAGGACAAAGCACACAGATGATAGTAGGTGCAACTAACGAGCGTGATAAAGATATACTTCGGGTTTCGTCTATCCTCTATCAGCAAACGCAGATGCGCAGAGTATATTACTCGGGCTTTATACCTGTAAACAGCTACGACAAACGTCTACCCGTACTTAAACAAGCGCCTTTGGTGCGCGAAAACCGTTTGTATCAGGCTGACTGGCTGATGCGTTTCTATCAGTACCGTGCCGATGAAATTGTAGATGATTCATATCCCGATCTCGATCTGGAAATAGATCCTAAATTATCGTGGGCATTGCGCCACCCTGAAAGTTTTCCTGTCGACATCAACAAGGCCGATTATGCAATGATATTGCGGGTGCCGGGTATCGGTGTTAAGTCGGCGCAGTTTATTGTAACATCACGCAGACATGGGCGACTCAATGCTTCGCATCTCAAGAAAATAGGTGTGGTAATGAAAAAAGCTCAATACTTTATCACTTGCAACGAATTGCCTATGTACACTGTCAATGAGGCCACTCCCGAATATGTACGCAAAATACTGACCGGACCTAAGAAGAAAAAGGTTGACGACAGGCAGTTGTCTATTATTTTCCACGACAAATGACGGTTTTCTTCTATGATAAAACATTCGAAGGCTTGCTTACTGCTGTGTTTGACGCATATAGCCGTAAAGTCTTTCCCGACAGATTGTTGGGAGGGGAAGACATTCCGCCATTGTTTATGCAGGAGAGTTACACTGTTATTACACAAGAAGACAGATCGACACGAGTATGGACGGCTTTGGAGAAAAAGATGAGTAAACTTGCCTGCAATATGTTGTCTTATGCTTGGCTGTCGGAAGAAGAGGGGAGTGACGAGTTGTTGTTTCGGTATATTCGCAAAACGATAGACAGTAAAATCTCGATAGAAACGAACTTTGCCGACGATGATGTGCTGAAACTACATCAGTTGGCAAAACGTGTGGCGCATGAGGCTCAATACCTGAGGCAATTTGTACGCTTCCAAAAAGCGGCTGATGATATTTTCTTCTCGCCTGTTTCGCCACGTTACAATGCTTTGCCTATAGCCATTGAGCATTTCAAAGATCGTTTTGCCGATCAGAAGTGGGTAATATATGATATAAAACGCAGGTACGGATATTACTATGATCTGCACACGATGGT
>JBKEAL010000269.1:0-21985 GCA_047972195.1 Parachlamydiaceae bacterium | reverse complement strand
GTTTCCCTTTCCTTTCCCGACGGAAGAAGAGAGAGTGCAAGTAGGTCATTACGTAGAAAAGCTAAAACAATTTACGGATGAGAAGCTCGATCCAAAGAAAATCGATAAAGAGGCCAACATCCCCAATGAAGTGATCGAAGGGTTGGGAGAGCTCGGACTTTTAAGCTTGACTATACCTTCAACCTACGGCGGACTTGGACTTTCGCAATACGCTTATGCCAGAGCGATGGAATTCTTGGCGGGTCGCTGCGCGGCAACGGCGCTGTTTGTCAACGCCCACCAAAGTGTTGGGTTGAAAGCTCTTCTTCTCTTCGGAACGCAAGCGCAAAAAGAGAAGTGGCTTCCCAAATTGTCAAAAGGAAAAAGCCTGGCGGCTTTTTCATTAACGGAAAAAAATGCCGGCTCGGATGCAGCAGGAATTGAAACTGTGGCAATCTATGATCCAGATAAGAAGGTGTACCGCATCTCGGGGAGAAAGCAGTGGACGACCAACGGAAGTAAAGCAGACATTTTGACTGTGATGGCTAAAACGGGCGACAAGATCACCGCATTTTTAGTGACTCCCGACATGAAGGGATTTAGCGTTCTGGATAAAGCTTTGGATAAAGTGGGCATGAGAGGTTCAACAACCTCCAACCTGCTATTTGAGAACGTAGAGGTTCCTGAAGAGAATATTCTAGGGCCTGTCGGAGGCGGTTTGAAAGTGTGCCTGACTGTTTTGGACTATGGAAGAACGACTTTTGGAGCTACCTGTACCGGAGCCTGCCGTGAAGCGGTTCGGTTGGCCACAGAGCATGCGACAACCAGAAAGCAGTTTAAGCGCAAGTTATCCTCCTTTGCTCTGGTAAAGGAAAAACTTGCCAAAATGCACGCTTATCTTTACGCCATGGAGACGACCACGTTGATGACGGCAGGGCTTTTAGACCATGGTGTTGAAGATATTATGTTGGAATCAGCCATCTTAAAAGTATTTACAAGCGATTCTTACTGGAAAGTCCTGTACGATGCCATGCAAATCTATGGTGGAAGGTCGTTCTTTACGGACACGCCCCTAGAGCGCATGATGCGCGATGCGCGTTTAAACATGATCGGCGAAGGGTCGAATGAGGTGCTCCGCGCCTTTATCGCAAGCGTTGGGCTTCGGGAAGCGGGTGTGAACCTTAAAGAGATCAAAGACAAGAAGGACATTAAACGACTTTTCAGTACCTTTAAAAAGTATATTTTTGTACAGACGATCGCCGTAAAAAATCCACGTCTGCGTCAAGATGCCTCACACCTGGCTTTTGCCGTCAAACGGTTCGGTTGGGCTTGCTTTAAGGCTCTTTATCGCTACCGTGAAGAGGTGATCGAAAAGCAGCTGGTTCTCAATCGCATCACCAACGCAGTCATCGCATTATACACAGTTTCTGCTGTGATCAGCCGCTTGAACAGCGGAAGGCCTACAGAGCTGGAGCTTGCGACGGGGCGTTTATACAATGAGCTGGCTTTAAAAAAGCTGAAAAGAGAATTAGATCAACTGTTCGATCCGACGGATGCACAGATAGAAAAACTGTCAGATCAGATCACAGGCGGGCTTTAATGAGCTTGAAAAAGCTTACGGACAGTTTATTAAATGAAGAGTCGGAGATCAAAAAGGGCGGCCCTGCTGAACGGCAGAGGCGCCATAATCGACTTACCGTCAGAGAACGCCTGGATCTGCTTTTAGATAATCCCAAAGACTTTCTCGAGATCGGCGTCTGGGCAGGCCATGGCATGTACCCGGAACAGGGGTCATTGCCTTGTGCAGGTGTTGTGACGGGAATCGGAACTGTCTCAGGAAGAAGCTGCATGGTCATCGCAAATGATGCCACAGTTAAGGCTGGAGCCTTTTTCCCTCAATCAGTGAAGAAGGTGCTGCGCGCGCAGAGAATTGCTTACGACTGCCGCCTTCCGATCTTGTACTTAGTTGATTCCTCTGGGGTGTTTTTACCCATGCAGGACGAGATTTTTCCCGATGAAGATGACTTTGGACGTATTTTTAGAAATAATGCTGTGCTTTCAGCGCAAGGCATCCCGCAAATTGCTGCGATCATGGGCAATTGCATCGCTGGCGGCGGCTATCTGCCTGTTCTATGCGACCAGTTATTGATGACCGAAGGCAGTGGGCTCTATTTAGCAGGCCCAGCTCTTGTCAAAGCAGCGATCGGCCAAGTGGTGGATACTGAGAAATTGGGCGGCGCTAAAATGCACGCATCGATTAGTGGAACCATCGACTATCTGGAAAAAGATGATCCCAGCTGTTTAAAGAAGCTTAAAGAGCTCGTCTCTTTCCTGCCTCCGGATGGACTGTCGCCGAAATTAGAAAAGAAAAAACCTGCGTTGTATGAATTTTTAAATGAAGCAGGCACACAAGAATATGAGACCAGAAGCTTGCTGGGAGAAATAGTCGACGCCGAATCGTTCAATGAATACAAAGCAGAGTTTGGCAAAGGGTTAGTGTGCGTTTTTGCTAGGATTGGCGGCCACTCTGTCGGCATCGTCGCCAATCAGCGCCATGCAGACACGACGGCTCAAGGAGCTGTAGAGATTGGCGGAGTGATCTATAAAGAAAGTGCAGACAAAGCCGCACGATTTATTCTCGAATGCAACCAGCTGCGCATTCCGATCCTATTTTTTCAAGATGTGATGGGCTTCATGGTCGGCAAAGAGGCGGAAGCGTCAGGCATTATTAAATCAGGAGCTAAATTGGTCAACGCGATCAGCAATAGCGTGGTGCCAAAGATCAGCATTATTTTGGGAAATTCTTTTGGAGCAGGGCACTATGCGCTTTGTGGAAAGGCGTATGATCCGACGTTTCTTTTTGCCTGGCCTTCAGCCAAGTACGCTGTCATGGGTTCAGCGCAAGCTAAAGCGACGTTAGAAGCAGTAAAAGGCTCCAAAGGGTTGGATGAAGTGGAAGCTACTTACGAAAAGCAGATGGATATTCGTTACGGCGCTGCCAGGGGATGGGTGGACGCGATCATCGATCCTGCGGAAACGCGCAACCTGTTGTTAAAATGCATTCCATTGGCTTTAAGGCGTAAGGAAAAGCCTGCAACCCTTCATACAGGTGTGCTGCAGCTATGACTTTGAAGATCGCCAACGCATCTGCTTTTTGGGGAGATACTCCGGGCGCATCTGAACAGCTTCTCTCTCGCGCCCCCGACATCGATTTCATTACGTACGATTATTTGGCTGAAGTGTCGCTTTCGATCATGGCGATTCAAAGGGAGAAGGATCCCTCCGAGGGATATGCTAAGGACTTTATTCAAGTGGTCAAATCCCTCCTTCCCTATTGGAAAAAAGGGCTCAAGTTTAAGTTGATTTCGAATGCCGGCGGATTGAACCCTCTCGCTTTAGCAGAACAGATTAAGCCTTTGATCTACCCTAAAAAGTGTTTTGTCGTTTTGGGAGATGATGTATTCGATCAGATGAAGACCGATCCAAAAAAAGATAGTTTTAAAAATCTCGACAACGGAAAAAATTTTGAAGAGGTGGCTCAAAAAGCTGTGACAGCAAACGCTTATTTAGGAGCCTCTTCGATAGTTGAGGCGTTAAAGCAGGGAGCAGATGTCGTCATCACAGGCCGCGTGGCAGACCCCAGCTTAACAGTGGCGCCCTGTATCTACCGATTTGGATGGGCAGAAGATGATTACCAAAAAATAGCCCAGGCTACCATTGCAGGGCATCTCATAGAATGCGGCACTCAAGTAACTGGCGGAATATCGACCGATTGGATGAGCATTAAAGGTTCGCAACCGATTGGTTTTCCTATTGTCGAAGTGGAATCAGATGGGACATTTTCTGTGACAAAAGCTCCTGGAACGGGAGGCAAAGTCACTCTCACAACGGTTAAAGAGCAGCTTATCTATGAAATTGGAGATCCTGCAAGCTACTTAAGTCCTGACGCAAAGGTGTCCTTCATGAATGTAGGTCTCGAGCAGAAGGGCGATGACCGCGTTGAAGTGAAAGGAGCTATCGGGGGCGCTCCCACTCCATTTTATAAGGTGTCCGCGACCTATCGAGCAGGTTACAAAGCAGAGGGAATGATCGCGCTATATGGAGACCATCTTCCTGAGAAAGCGCGCCTGGCCGGAGAACTTGTACTTGAAAAGGTAAAGGATGCGGGGTATGAATGGAATAGTAGCCGCATTGAGCTGATCGGGGCAGGTGCGATGGCACATGCTGAAGTACCCGATATCAGGGAGGGCATGTTAAGGATCGCTCTTCGCTCCTCTTCAAAAGAGGCATTGGAGCGATTTTCGCAGGAAATGGCATCACTTGTGACCTGCGGACCTGCCGGAACAACCGGTGCTAGCAGCGGAAGGCCCACTGTCAGGCCAGCATTTGGATTTTGGCCCTGTTTAATTGAGAGGAGCGAGGTAAAAACTTTAGTCAAGGAGGTTTGAATGAGCAGCATCAGTTCGCTACTTGTCCCGCCTGTAAAACTTTTGATGCCTAACTTATCTGTAGAAACAGTTATCACATTGGCAGTAGTCAATTTAGTGATTGGAGGAACAAGCAATCTGCTGGCTCTTGGAAAGGGGGTTTACACTTTAGGAAACTTAGCTGTAAAGGTGGTGTGGATCCCTTCTAAATTCGTTTATAATTATGCAACATCCCCCTCTAATTATGATTTAAGCGAAGAGGATTTTGAAATGATAGAAGAGGTTACAGTGACCGTCGTTAAGGCTTCTGAATTATCTCGAATGATTCTCCAGAAAACCTATGACCCAAACGCTATTTACCAAATCGAACCGGATGAAAAAACTTAAAGAGATCGCCTTGGCACGAAGCGGGGACAAAGGCTCCTCAGCTAACATTGGAGTTGTGGCAAGAACTGTTGCTGATTTCTCCTTTCTTGAGAAATGGCTCACGGAAGAGCGCGTGAAAGCATACTTTACTTCTTTACAGCCTTCTCAGGTGACGCGTTACCTCATGCCAAACATTCAAGCCATCAACTTCGTCTTAAAAGACGTTTTGGGTGAGGGAGGGAGCTTGAATCTGGCCATTGACGCCCAAGGAAAAGCCCTTGGACAAGCTTTATTGGAGATGCCGATTGATGAGTGAACTGATCCTATCCTATCCCGAACCAGAAGTGATTAAATTCACCTTGAACCGGCCTGAAAAACGAAATGCATTGAACCGTACCTTGATCGATGCCATGTTGAGCGAACTCGATGGCATTGAAACCAAAGGAAAAGTATTGGTCTTAGAGGGAGCCGGAACGAACTTTTGCTCCGGAGCGGATTTGACAGAGCTCTCTTCAGGCGTAATGGAAAAAGTCGGTAAACTTCTAGTCGCATTTGCTACAACGTCCATCCCCACCATTGCTTATGTCCACGGATCGGTGGCTGCAGGAGGCGTCGGCTTGGCAGCAGCTGTCGATCTAGCCGTAGCTTCTCCAGATGCACGCTTTTTCCTCCCGGAATTTCAAAAGGGAATCGCTCCGTTCTTTGTGAGCATCCTTCTGAAAAATATCCTTTCTGAGCGCCATTTTAAGGAGCTTGCCTTCACCTGCGAACCTTTTTCAGCTCAACGTGCACAAGAGGTAGGCCTGGTCAACAGCATCGGGAAGGAAACACTTGATCCATACATTCAATCACTTCTTAAGATAGACTCAAGAGCCTTTGCTTCCTTCAAAAGACACCTTACAAATAAAGAGCAGCTTGAAAATGATTTCAAGAAAGCCTTGCAACAGCAAGTCGAACTGTTAGCTAGATCATAGTTTTGTAATAATTGTACAAATGTTACAATATGTACAGGGAGGTGCGAACTATGGCTACAAACATTCCCTTTTCAGACGCTAGAAGCGATCTAACTCAGATCGTAAACCACGTGGCTTTTGCTCATGAGAGATTTGTTCTGACCAGAAATGGCAAAGAAGTCGCTGCTATTATCTCAATTGACGATTTGGCTCTTCTTGAAGAACTCGAAGACTCTCTCGATCTAAAAATTGCTAAACAGGTGGATAGAGAAATCAAGAAACGAGGTAAAGTCAAATGGCAAGATGCCAAAAAGGCTCTTGATTTGTGACCTATTCTGTTCACTTAAGTAAAGTGGCTCTAAAACAGATGTCCAAGATCTCCCGAAGAGAGCTGATTAAGATTGGCGAACGCATCGACGATCTTTCGAAAAATCCTAGACCTCATGATGTAAAGAAAATTAAGGGTTCCTTGGACCTCTATCGAATCAGGTCAGGTTCTTATCGTATTCTCTACAGAATTGTGGATGATGTGTTATGCATTTTGATCGTAGATGTCGATCATAGAAAGGATATCTACAAGAATCTGTGAACTTGTCCCATTTTTTATCCATAAGTTCGGATTTTTTCATCGCAAAGTCGCGAAGAGCGCAAAGAGATTGCCTATGGCACTTATTAGAAAGCATTGCAAAGCAATGCTTTCTACAATCGAAATGGAAAGAGGTGCGGTTAAAAGATCAGATCATCACTTGGCTGGGTTAATAGTTATTCTGATCTTTTAACCGCACCTCTTTCCATTTATCTATTCTCTGTGTATCTCCTTGTCTTCGCGACTTTGCGATGAAAAAATCGGGCACGGGCAAGGGCACGGGCAAGGGCACGGGCGAGGGGGTTAGAGTTGGATGAGGTGTTTTGAGAGAGAGGTGTGCATCGTGTCGGGGATGGGGATTTTGGTGCGGGAGGCACTGTCGAGGCAGACGTGGATCGTTTTGGCAGATCCGACGAGCTCTTTTGCGGGTTCGCGGTAGATTTTGTAACCGATGGTAAAGCTGGAGTTGCCGATCCGCTCGATGTAGAGATGGACTTCCAGTGCATCACCGACTTTCATGGGGACATAGTAGTCTGCTTCAGAGTGAACAATCACAAAGACAAACTTTTCTTTATGAAAAATCTGCTCAAAGTTCGTGCCTTCGCTTTCGATGAAATCTTCTAGAGCGTCGTGCGCAAAGCGATAAATACGAGGGAAATAAAGAATGCCGGCCATGTCGGTGTCGTGCATTCGTACTTTGTTTTTTGTGATGAATGGCATACCACTCATCTTAGCGGACAGTGCAATCCTTAACAATCCTAATTTGCTGCTTGATAGTTAGAGGGAGAAACTGTATTTCTTAAGGTATGGAAAAAAATATTTTAACTCCTGAGGCGAGGGCTTTTCTTTCCGATTTGCATCGCAAGTTTAATCCAAAGAGGCTTAGGCTTTTAGAGATGAGGAGGGAGAGGCAGGCGAGGCTAGACGGAGGCGAAATTCCTACGTTTCCGGAGGCTACACGGCCGCTCCGAGAGGATCCTTCTTGGAAGGTGCAAAAGCCTCCAAAGGATCTTCAAGTCCGCACGGTAGAAATCACCGGTCCCGTCGAGAGAAAAATGATGATCAACGCTTTGAACTCCGGGGCGGACCTCTTCATGGCGGATTTTGAAGATGCTCTATCGCCCACTTGGGAGAATGTGATCCAGGGGCAGCAGAATCTCATTGATGCTGTGCGGGGCTCGATTCAATTTAAAAGCCCTGAAGGTAAAGAATATAAGCTTAATGAGAAGACTGCCACGCTTGCTGTTAGGCCGCGCGGATGGCATCTGCCTGAAAAGCATTTTTTGGTTGATGGTGAGCCGATTTCGGGATCAATTTTTGATTTTGGCCTCTATCTTTTTCACAACGCACATGCGTTAATCGAAAAAGGAAGCGGCCCTTACTTTTACATTGCGAAGTTGGAAAACCATCACGAAGCCACGCTTTGGGCGGAGCTGTTCACCTATGCTGAAGAGATCTTAAAACTTCCTCCTCGCTCGATTAAGGTGACTGTGCTTATCGAAACGATACTAGCTGCCTTTGAGATGGAAGAGATTCTCTATTCCTTAAAAGATTACATCGTGGGCTTAAATGCGGGTCGATGGGACTATATTTTTAGCATCATTAAAAAGTTCTCTCATCAAAAAAGCTTTCTATTTCCCAACCGTGGTGAAGTCACGATGGCAGTCCCGTTTATGGAAGCTTATGCAGAGCTTCTGGTCAAAGTGTGCCGCAAGAGAGGGGCTCAGCCAATTGGAGGCATGTCTGCTTTCATTCCTTCGCGAAAAGATGCGGAGCTCAATGCAAAAGCCTTGGCCAAGGTTACAGAAGATAAGCATCGGGAAGCCTCTCAAGGATTTATCGGGGCATGGGTTGCCCATCCCGATTTGGTTCCTGTAGTGAGAAAGGCTTTTAACACAGCTAAACCGATCGTGCAGCCATCTGTTCCTACAGAGGAACTGCTCAAGTTTGCCATACCCGCCGGAACGATCACGGAAGAGGGCGTAAAGCAAAACGTAGAAGTGTTTGTAGAGTATCTGGAAGCTTGGTTATCTGGTCAAGGGGCTGTTGCGATTCATAATCTGATGGAAGATGCAGCTACAGCGGAGATCTCCAGAGCTCAATTATGGCAATGGGTCCATCGTGGAGCAATTTCTATGGACAACGTTTCGAAATGGATCAAAAAAGGAAATAAACCCCGTGCAGGAGCCCTTCTAGAACAGCTAACGCGTTCAGAGGAGTTTATCCCGTTTTTTACTTTGGAGGCATATAAAGAACTATGAAAGCGCAGGAACTGGAAAAGAAATGGAAAGAAGACCCTCGATGGAAAGGCGTTTACAGATCCTACTCCGCAGAAGAGGTTCTTCGCTTAAGAGGTTCTTTGAAAATCGAGTACACACTAGCAGATCTTGGTGCAAAGAAATTATGGAAGCTGTTGAATAGCGAGCCCTTTGTTCGTGCTTTAGGCGCCATGACCGGTTGTCAGGCTGTTCAGCAAGTGGAAGCGGGCTTAAAAAGCATCTATTTGAGCGGTTGGCAAGTGGCGGCAGATCAAAACGATGCTTTAGAAACTTATCCGGACCTATCACTTTATCCTTTGATGAGCATGCCGCACCTGATCCGCAGGATCCAGAAAGCGTTGCAGCGGGCCGATCAGATCCATTTTATGGAAAATGACAACAATACCGATTGGTTTGTCCCGCTTGTAGCAGATGCGGAAGCGGGCTTTGGCGGATCTTTAAATGCTTTTGAATTGATCAAGGCGATGATTGCAGAAGGTGTGGCTGCTGTCCACCTGGAAGATCAACTCTCCTCTTTGAAAAAATGTGGACATATGGGCGGCAAGGTGCTTGTGCCTATTGAGGAATTTATCCAGAAACTGGTGATGACGCGGCTGGCATCTGATGTGCTCGATGTGCCTACGGTTGTGATCGCCAGAACGGATGCTGAATCGGCGACGCTTCTACGTTCAGATGCCGATCCATTAGATCAGCCGTTTCTCACTGGTGAGAGAACGACCGATGGATTTTTCAAAGTGAAAAACGGCATCGATTTTGCAATTCAGCGCGGACGAGCTTATGCTCCTTATGCAGATGTTTTATGGTGTGAAACGGGAAAACCCGATCTGGGAGAGGCTCGCGCCTTTGCTCAAGGCATCCATGAAAAGTTTCCGGGTAAAATCTTAGCGTACAACTGCTCACCCTCTTTTAACTGGTCGAAGCATCTCAATGAAAAGGAGATCGCCACTTTTCAAGAGAAATTGGGCGAATTGGGGTACAAATTTCAATTCGTGACACTGGCTGGATTCCACGCGTTGAATGCGAGCATGTTCAAACTGGCATCACAATACAAAGAAGAAGGGATGAAGGCTTATGCGGAATTCCAGCAGGAAGAAATGATTCTAGAGAAAGAGCGTGGCTACAGCGCCATCAAGCACCAAAAGTTTGTAGGTGCAGGTTATTATGATGAAGTCATGATGCTTGCCACAGAAGGGAACATGACGACACATGCTATGAAAGGGTCTACAGAGGAAGCGCAGTTTTGAGCCATTTCGATACGATCAGCTATCTCGATTGCGAAGGACGCTTGTCCCAGGCTGTACCGGAGGCGGAACCATTAGCCAAAAAGGCACTCCAAGTCATGATCCAAACGCGATTGGTCGATGAGCGTATGGTGATGCTCCAGCGGCAGGGTGCGATCACCTTTGCAATGAGTGGAGCGGGCGAGGAGGCATGCGCTGTAAGCAGCGCAGCAGCATTAGATCTAAACGACTGGATGTATCCTCAGTACCGCGAAGGGGGGATTCTCTTCTGGAGAGAGTTTTCCATAGGCGATTACGTCCACCACATGTTTGGCGATGCTAAAGATTTGATCTTGGGACGGCAAATGCCCAACCACTTTGGTTCCAAAGCGTTGAATGTCGTCACGGTATCTTCGCCGATTGGAACCAAGATCCCTCATGCAGCCGGCGCAGCTTATGCGATGCGCATGCAGGGAAAGAAGCACGTTGTGATTGCCTATTTCGGTGAAGGAGCCACTTCTGAAGGGGATTTCCACGTCGGATTGAATTTTGCCGCAGTGCGCAAGGCTCCCTGTCTATTTTTTTGCCGAAACAACGGTTATGCGATTTCCACACCAACAGAGAGACAGTTTGCCTCCGACGGCATCGCGCCAAAGGGGGAAGGGTATGGAATGGCTACCTACCGCGTCGATGGAAATGACTTTTTTGCTCTCTACGATGTAGTTTCCAAGGCCAAGAAGCATGCCTTGGAAGGAAAGGGACCCTCTTTGATCGAAGCGATGACCTATCGAATGGGCGCACACTCTACCTCAGATGACCCTTCGCGCTATCGGAAGGAAGAAGAGGTCGAAAAATGGAAAAAGAACTGCCCAGTCAAACGACTTTCGCTCTATCTGGAAAAGAAGAAAGAGTGGAGTCAAGATGAGGCGGAAGAGTGGAAGCGTAAAGTGAACGCCGAGATCGACCAAGCGATCGAGTCAGCAAAGAGTTGCCCCAAGCCGCCAATAGAATCGTTAATTGAACACGTCTACTTTGAAGTCCCTAGAGAGCTTAAGGAGCAGCTTGAACTGGTCAAGAGGGAAATGCAATGACCGAAATGAATATCATTCAAGCATTGAACCAGACGCTGCATCAGCAATTTGCCAAAGATAAGCGATTAGTGACTTTTGGAGAAGATGCAGGCGCGTTTGGCGGTGTGTTTCGCGTCACTTCCGGCTTGCAGGAGGCTTTTGGAGAGGAGCGTTGCTTCGATACGCCGTTGTCAGAGGCGGGTATTGTGGGTTTTGGCATCGGAATGGCGCAAAATGGGATGAAGCCGATCTGCGAAATTCAGTTTGCTGACTACATCTTTCCTGCTTACGATCAGATCGTCAACGAACTTGCCAAGATGCGTTACCGCACCGGCAATCAATATTCATGCCCTCTCGTGATCCGCACACCATATGGAGGCGGTATTCACGGCGGCCATTACCATTCTCAATCCCCTGAAGCGCAGTTCTTGCATACGCCAGGCTTACGCGTGGTTTTTGCTTCCTGTCCTTACGATGCAAAAGGGTTGCTGCTAGCGGCCATTCGCTCAAATGACCCTGTGCTCTTCTTTGAACCAAAAAGGCTGTATCGTGCCTTAAAGCAGGAAGTGCCTGAAGAGGAGTATGAAATCCCTCTAGGGCAGGCAGAGATTGCTAAGTCGGGAAAGGACATTACCTTGATTGGCTGGGGTGCGCAAAACGTAGAGAATTTAAAAGCAGCGCAGGAGCTCATGGAGAAGAGTATTGACGTTGAAGTGTTGAACCTCCGCAGCTTAAACCCGTTGGATCTCGACTCCATTTTGGCTTCCGTCGAAAAAACCGGAAGAGTAGTCATTGCTCATGAAGCACCCAAAACGCAAGGATTTGGTGCTGAACTGTCTGCACTCATTCAGGAACAGTGTTTTTACCATCTCGAAGTACCCATAAACCGAGTGGCAGGGTTGGATACGCCCTTTCCCCATAGTTTGGAAAGTGCATACCTTCCTGATGCTCCTAGAGTGAAAAATGCGATCCTGGAGATGATGAGGGAAAAGGAATGACAGTAGTTCCATTTTTAATGCCCGATATTGGAGAGGGTGTTGTAGAAGGCGAAGTGGTGTCCTGGTTGAAAAAAGAGGGTGACCATGTCCAAAAAGATGAGCCTGTGCTCATTTTGATGACCGATAAGGCCACGGTCGAACTTCCTTCTCCTTATGCTGGCATTTTAGCTAAACGCTGCTACAAAGAAGGAGAAATTGCCAAGAAAGGGCTTCCTCTTTATGAGATCCAAACGGATGAGAAGGTGCAAGTTAAGGAAGAGGTGCTGACTAAGGCCCCAGTCGCGGAAAAAGGTGTAACAGAAGAGAGATCATCTTTGAGCACACATGCATTAGCTTCGCCGCCTGTGCGCAAAATGGCAAAAGAGCTCAAAGTGGATATCGGATCGATCCAGGGTAGTGGTCCAAGCGGACGGGTACTCAAGCAAGACTTGGTACAGCGACAAGTAGGCGATCAGGCGGTGCCATTGATTGGTATTCAGCATTTGATGGCGGATAAAATGACTCTCTCCCATCAAGAAATTCCCGCTTTCTCTTATTTCCAAGAGGCAGATGCCACCCGTTTGATGCAGTTGCAAGCCAAGATGGTTGAGGAAGGGCAAAAGCAGGGAATTCAAGTGACCTTTATGCCCTTTTTTTTCCGGGCCTTATCGCGCACGATTGAAAAGCATCCGATGATCAATAGCTCCTTCGACAAAGCAAAGAAGCAAGCGATCTTGCATGCGTCTCATAACATTGGGATTGCAATGGCAACGCAGTTGGGCCTGATCGTTCCCGTCTTAAAGCATGTGGAAACAATGTCCTTGAACGATCTTGTGCAAGCTTACGAGTTTCTTAAAAACAGAGCCAAAAGCAACAAGCTGCAGAAAGAAGACATGAAAGAAGGAACAATCAGCATCACCAATTTCGGCGCTCTGTCCGGTTCCGGCTCCTTTGCAACACCCATCATTAACTTTCCGGAAGCTGCGATCCTAGGCGTATCCCGCATTGAAAAAGAGCCTACTGCCTATCATGGACAGGTTGCCTTAAGAGATCGACTGCACCTTTCCTGGAGTTTTGACCATCGGTTAATTGACGGCAATCTCGCAACGCAAGTAGCGAAAACATTTACTTATTGGATTGAAAACCCGGCTTACTTGTTGTAGCGGATTGGAGGAGACGTGGACCTATATGAACAGATAAGGGAGATGGCGCTTGACTTGCGCTCATCCTGGAACCATGCAACCGATGAAATCTGGCATCGCATCAATCCTGAGCTGTGGGAATTAACCCATAACCCGTGGGCAGTACTGCAAACCGCTTCTAAAGAGAGAATAAATCACCTGCTGAACGATGAGCAGTTCTCAGCAATGGTGAAAAAGCGCGTGGAGATCTGCAATGAGGCGCTCAGTGCTTCTACATGGTTTCAGGAGCACCATTCGGATGCTTCACTTAAATGTGCAGCCTACTTCAGCATGGAGTTTATGCTGAGTGAAGCTCTCCCGATCTATTCGGGAGGCTTAGGCAATGTCGCAGGAGATCAATTAAAGGCCGCAAGCGATTTGGGCGTTCCGGTGGTCGCCATCTGATTGCTCTATAGTCAAGGCTATTTTCGACAATTCATCGATATTAACCGCGAGCAGCAAGCGCTATATCCCTATAACGATCCGGGACAGCTCCCTGTTAAACCGCTACGAACGCCGGATGGCGAGTGGCTTCGATTGAAAATCGACCTTCCGGGCTGGCCTCTCTGGATAAGAACTTGGGAAGCTCAGGTTGGACATCGAAAGCTCTACTTGCTAGACACAAACGACATTGCTAATTTCCCGGCTTATCGAGGCATTACCAGCGAACTGTATGGGGGCGACCGCGACTTGAGGATCAAACAAGAGATCGTTTTGGGCATCGGCGGCTGGCTTTTGCTTGAGGCGCTTCAGTTAGATCCTGAAGTGTGCCACCTCAACGAAGGGCATGCAGCGTTTGTCGTTTTGGCTAGAGCACGAGCTTTTATGAAGAGAAATGGGCTTTCATTTGAGGAAGCTTTGGCGGCCACACGCGCTGGCAACCTATTCACAACCCATACTGCTGTAGCAGCTGGATTTGATCAATTTCCGTGCGATATGGTGCTGAAATACCTCAAAGGGTATGCAGAAAATCAATTGCTTATCACGAAAGAGCAGCTTCTCGCTCTAGGCACGTTGCGCCCAGGTGACGATTTCAATATGGCCTATTTGGCAATCCGGGGAAGTACAGCTGTCAACGCTGTCAGCAAGCTGCATGAAGAGGTGAGTAAGGCGCTTTTTGCGCCGCTTTTCCCTCGTTGGCCCTATGAGGAAATACCGATTCAGCACGTCACAAACGGCGTCCATATGCCCAGTTGGGATTCCTCCTTTTCAGATGAGTTGTGGACGGAAGTATGCAGTAAAAAGCGCTGGTTGGGAGAAACGGAAAAGCTTCAGAAGGCGATGCGGCAGGTGCCTGAGGAAAAAATTTGGAACATGCGCAACGAGTCGCGTGCTCGACTAGTCGAATTTGCCCGCCGTATTTTGACAAGGCAGCTGATCGTCCGCGGCATCCCTAAGGAAGAAGTCGACAAGGTAAGCGGATACCTCAACAAAGACGTGTTGACATTGGGTTTTGCGCGGCGGTTTGCCTCTTATAAACGCCCCGACCTATTGTTGACTGATCCTGAACGGCTATTAAAAATTCTTAAGAATAGAGACCGTCCTGTGCAGCTCTTGCTTGCCGGAAAAGCGCATCCGGCCGATCGCTTAGGGCAATTTTTGATCAAACGATGGATCGATTTCATTTCAGATACCGATGCAAGAACCTCCGTCGTTTTTTTAAGCGACTACGACATGAATTTGACCGAACAGCTTGTCCAAGGTGTCGATTTATGGATCAATACACCTAGAAGGCCATGGGAAGCATGTGGAACGAGCGGCATGAAAGTGCTTGTCAATGGTGGATTGAACCTCTCAGAGTTAGATGGATGGTGGGCTGAGGCTTATGCTCCTGATGTGGGTTGGGCTTTAGGCGATAAGCAAATTCAGGGCGACGATGAAGCACGAGATCGTTACGAAGCCAATGTTCTTTACGAACTCTTGGAGAACGAAGTAGTCCCTAAGTTT
Source organism: Parachlamydiaceae bacterium (assembly GCA_047972195.1). GTDB lineage: Bacteria > Chlamydiota > Chlamydiia > Chlamydiales > Parachlamydiaceae > CAZSDA01. Next base: position 7,000 of record JBKEAL010000269.1, on the reverse strand, counting down.
TATCGGCGAGATGAGAAAAATATCCCTCGTGAGTGGACGGAAATGATCAAAGAAAGCATGGCGCGATTGACTCCCTACTTTTCCTCAAACAGAGCAGTTCGCGATTACACAGAGATGTTCTATCTTCCGATGGCGGAAAAGTACCGGGCGAGGTCCAGGGATAAGGGGATCGAGGCGGTTAAGTTGGCAGCATGGGAGAAATCCCTCAATGAAAATTGGGAGAAAGTGAGCTTTGGAGGCTTGATGGTCGAACAGGGGAAGGAGAACAATCTGTATAAAGTACAGCTCATCTCCAACGGCATCGATCTTTCTTCGATTAAAGTTGAGTTGTATTCTCCAACTGTAGTGAAGGAGATGCAGCGCACAAGCGACCCAGCGGGCGAGTTTTATTGCACAGAGGTGTCCAACAAAGAGCCCTTTGAACAATTCACTCCGCGCATCATTCCGCGTTTTCCCGGCGCTAGCATTCCCTTGGAGGCAGAACAGATCTTATGGCAAAAATGAAACTTGAAGGTCTGCCGAAATGCTTGTGGATCAATCTGGATAGAGCTCAAGAGCGCCGTAGTTATATGGAGAGCCAATTTAAGGATTGGGGCATCTCAGATCAGCTGCGCATACCGGCAATCGACGGGATGAATGCGGATTTAGAAAAGCACCTTTCAGGAGGATTTCCACCGCATTTGATTCCTTCTGAAGCGGCCTGCGTCATCTCCCACTTAGAAGCGATCAAGTACTTCCTCTATGAAACAGATCTCGATGAGGTTCTCATCATGGAAGACGATCTGGATTTCTCCTTGGCAAAACTGTGGAATTTTACTTGGAAAGAGATGAGAGAGCGTCTTCCCGTCAATTGGGACACCTGCCAGTTTACTATCATCAACCCGATGGCGATCATGATCAAATTGCATCAACGATTTATTAACGATTTTTCTGCCGCATGTTATCTGATCTCCCGCCATCATGCCGCTAAGTTAATGAGAATGCATGAGGAAGGGAAACGCTGGAAATTGAACCTAAATATTTTACCTCGCGCGTCTTCAGAAAATGTCATCCTGGATAGCGGTAAAAGTTATGCGATTCCGCTGTTTAATTACAGAATGGACCTTGGATCATTTATTCGGGAAGAACACTTAGAAAAGTTCCATCGGGCAAGCTCAGAAGGATTGAATAAGGCGTGGCAGGAGCAAGGACCATCGTTCGATATCGGGAACCTGATGGCGCTTGAGGTATATTCAGGAAGACTTCCAAAGCCGCCTCAAGCGGCTGGAGCTGTCGGTGGAGGAGATGAAAGTTTTTCCAGGTGATCTAAACCTGCCTGTAGTTTCTTGGTGCGTCTGGAAGCTACGAAGTTGAGTTTTTTAGCCAAATTATGCACCTTTCCTGAACTTCCTGTTAGATCTCGTTCCGTCTCCTTAGCTTGATCCAGATGGTATTGAAGCGTCGTCTTCATTGCATCTAACGTGGAAGCATTAATGCCCCCGCTTTTTTTAGTCAGAGCAAATTCTGCAAGTTCCGTAGGGGTCATGTGGTTTTTGCTGTCAGTGATGACTTCGCTTCCCTGGCCCATGACGTTTCCGTGCTTATCAAAATTTGAAATTGTAGAGCTGTTTACTTGAATGGGAGGATCTCTTTGTAGTACCGTTTTCGAGGAAGCTCGGTTCTGGGGCATAGGGTTTACGGCAGGAGGTGCGGAAGAAGAGCGCATGCGAGGAGGCTCTTTCGGCCGCAGAATAGTATATTGTCCTTCCGAAGGATTTGGAGTAGGTGGGCTCATTCTCTTAGGCAGAGCAGGGTAGCCTGAAGGTGGAGCTGCTTGCCGTGGAGGAAGAGGTGGAAGAGGTTTTGCAGGAAAGAGTCGTGTAGCCGTTCTTACCTGTTGCGGATTAGATGCTTGCGGCGGGTTTCGCATGATGGGGAGGGTTACGTATTGGGTTCTAGCGATTTGCTGTTCATGGGCTTTGACGGCTTCGTTCTGGGGATTTTCTTTGCGGTATTGAGCTAGGGCTTTCTCTATTTCCCCGTGACTCACGTGATAATTATATTGGTTGTCTCCAACATTCATAGCTTACCCCTCTACTCTAATTTTAATATATTATTTATTTAATATAATAATTAAGATTGTGCAAAGGTGTAAGTATTCTATTTATTGATGAAGGTTGGATTAACTACGAGGACGCCTATGTCGTCCGGTTTGCCTTGTCTTTTGGCATATTGGACAAGATTGCGCGCAAAAGTATCGGGGGCTGAGCTGGGGTAGATAGCATCGATCGCACGTTTTTCGAAATTTGGGATTATTTCATCAAGAGGAGTTGTTTCCCAATCCACCCAGTCTGCTCTTAAGAAGGCTTCAGGATTTAAGTACAGCTGCATAGAGTGTGGATTTGGAAATTGGTGCGTCGCTTCATAAACTTCGGGATCGTTTTGACTTTCAGGAGTATAGATGTCTCCGGTAGAGAAGTCCCCGGATTCTAACAATAAATTAGCAGATTGATAGAAGTTGCTTGGGTTCATCATATGTTTAGACATAGCCAGGGAAATTTCAGGTTTGAGGGCATTTCGCGGGTCTATATTGTCCCACAGGCCGGCTGTGGCTTGAATAATCAGGACATTATTAACAGGAGCGGGTACTGTAAATTGGCAGAAGCGCAGGTTTTTTAAATCACTTTGTATACTGAAGGAGCCTTCATTGAAAGTGGAGGAGCATAGTTTTTCTAGTTGGAGGAACCCGTCAGCCCATTCCACAACTAGATAGGCTCCTGTATCGCCAAGAAGAGACACGCACAGCTCGACGCTTTGATCAGTATTTTTTCGTGCGAACAGTCCACAGTGTGCAACTGATTCCTGAATTTCTTCTTCATTGCAAAGCCGTGCAGTCAGAAATGAAGCTTGCTCTAATAGGTCCATGGGACGCAATTGACGGTTCTTTTTTAGCTTATGCAGACAGTTCATGAAGTGCGCATTCACTTGTATGGCTGTTTTGACTGCCTCTGCACTACGTTCTCTGCTATCGGTTAATGAAGTAAAAAGAAATTCTTCATCCTGATAGAAAGCGCAGTCTGCGACGATGGGGGCTGTTTCTAGTGTTTCGTTGTCACTTGGAAGGTAGTGATGAGTGGATGAGATGGCGACAGAAATGGTTTTAAGGTGGTAGGTGTAGACATTCATGCGCGCTTCCAGGCCGCTGCGTTTTATTTGAATGGGGAGACGAAATATATCATGAATTTTCTTCCCATCGTCCGCTATCCTGCGGGCGTTGAATGCACTTTTTTCTTTGTCGTCTCTTAAACAGCTGTACGCCGTGCGGTACAGTTCGGGCATGGTCCCATCTTCAAACAGGAGCCTTCCTTCCTTGCGTTCAGAATGCTCAAGAGTGCAATGGTCGGCAAGAAGGAGCAGCGGCGGGAATAAGATCACATTTCCGCAGATTTTATGAATTTTGCACTTTAATGGATCAGAAAAGTAACTTCGACGCAATATTTTACGTTCTTCGGGGTGAAGCAAAATATAGGTTCGTGCCAATGCAGTGCATTCTGGCGCCCCCCATTCTTTTTCGGAACGCTTCAAAATTTCACGCAATCGATGCATCAAACCTTTTTTATCGGCTGATTCTGCATAGCTTTTGTTGAATGCTTCGAGGGATGGAACTAGAGGAGCTTCTTCTTTGCGCCTGCGGTGAAGATGTCTTCTTGCCACAGGCGGCTCACTGGAATTGAGGCGTCTGATACTATTGGTCATCATTTTAGTTTCGTGTCGTGATCTAAGCAGGCATTTATGACAAAAGTGTCTCGATATCGCCTTTGATGTTGTTCAGTTCTTCTTTCAACTTGGGGTCTAAGGGGAGATTGCCAACCTGCTTTTTCAAGTCTCTTAAGCGGTTGATGAACATGTGCGCCAGGCGGATGTTGGTTTCCGGAGCGGAAAGGAAGTAGTATTCGCTTCCGTCAATTCTTCTCATGCGGTTTACGAAGAAAAACTGCTTGTTTTGCTCAAGGAAATCGCAGCTGAAGCTGTTCATGAATTCGCCCATTTCAGCCACTTCACGTGCGATTTTCACATGAGGGGAGTAGTCTTCAACGAAAGTTCCAATCTCTTTGCGGTTTTCATACGTTTTCATGTTCGTATTCAGTTCCCCATTCAAAAGCGATTCATAGAGGTTTTTGGAAAGGTCGATATTTCCATTAAGCGATTGAGTTAGAGCGTTTTGTAGTTCTCTAATCGTCAATCTGGAGATAGGAAGAGCAAACACTCTTTTAAAGGAACGGTTCAATTGCTCTAATTCTACATCGGAAATTTTCATTAGTTAGTCCTTGCTGTGTGTTTGAATAAGAGATAACAGGTTTTTTCCTATCGGTCAAGTCAGGTTTAAAAACCACTCTCTTTCCAGATCAGACGCTTGGCTTTATTAAGAAGGTAGAAAAACTTGGATTCCCAAGGTCCTTGCAACTCAACCACCCCTGTCTGACCGAAGTGTAATGGATCTTCAGTAGGGTCGAGCGAGATTTCAATAAGATAATAACCTTCCAAAAGATGCAATTTAGATGGATCAGTCGTTTTTCTTTGCCGATCGGGAACAACGGCCAGATTGCCCTTGTACACCGAAGCTAACTGAGGGAAACGCAAGGTATCCGCAGCTGTACGGTACACTTTATGAATAGAGCCCCAATAAGTAACCGTAGGATTCAGAAGTTTAAACCGCACACGTGCATTTTCTTCGATCCCTATGCTATCTGCTTCAGGAACGAATGCAAAGACTCGTACTTGTTTAAGATCGGCGATTTTGCCAAGAAGTGTGCCTTTTCCTACGTAGAGACCTTCTCGGATCTGGTCGCTAAATTCGTATAGTGTCCCCCTTATTTCGGCTTTGATGTTGAGATGAGAGCGTTTTTCAATCAGCTTTTGGAGTTCTGCCTGTTTTTGACTCAAATAGGAGCTTTTAGCACTTAAATAAGGACGCCCCTCATCATCTCTGGAGAGAACGTTCATCTCTTCTTGCGTTCTGGCAATATCTGTTTCTACTTGGGCAATTGCGGCATTGATGATATCGGATTTAAGAACAACGATCGATTCTTCCGGCACGACCTCCTGACCGCGTTTTGCGTTGATTTTCTCAATCATGGCAGCGTCCGATACAAAGAGGTCCTGGCGAACAAGAGGTTCTGTAATGCCTTGAAACGTCTTTTTATGCGGATAGGGAAGGAAAAACCACATCAATAGAATGGCAGCAACCGTTGTTGTGACCATCGAGCGGATGTTCCAGTTAAAGTACAATTTACGTTTTGCAAGCTGATAAAATTCCGAAATAAAAGGCATCATGATAAATACCACCACTTCAATAATGAATAAAAGGATTCCAAGAGCCTTTGTGAACTCGTAGTACACAAAAAGCGCAATCGCTGTGTATAAGATGATCCGGTAAATCCACGTGTATATCGAATAGATCACCATGATCCGCACTCTTGAAGGCGGTAGGTCTTCTTCAGGAGGAGGGATGTTCAGCCCCAGAAAAATTTCCCGCAGCTTCCATCTGGCGACCTGAAATGAGCGCTGTTGTAGGTTGTCGATCCCAACAAGGTCTGTGAGCAGATAATAGCCGTCAAAATGCATCGCAGGGTTGCAGTTCATTAAAAGAGAGGTGATCCAGGTCGTGGAAGACACCAGAAAGAACATACTGTGCAATAGCCCAAATTCCGTTAAATACCAGCCCCAGGTTGCAAGACCTGCTAAAATCAACTCTGTAATCACACCTGCAGCTGAGATGAGAAAGCGGCTTCTTCTACTTTCCAGTTTCCATGCATTGGTTACGTTGGTGTAAAGAACGGGAAACAGCACCAGAAAGGCCATTCCCATCTTTGGTACGTGGATCTTAAAGTACTTTGCCGTATAGGCGTGAGCCATCTCGTGCAGCATTTTAACTGAAAAGATCGCAAGACCATAGCCAAAGAGTCCTTCCAGGTTGAAAAAGAAGGAAAATGTGTGGATATACTGGTCAAAATTAAAAGCGACAAGGCCAATCGCGCTGATCGTGGCAAGAAAATAGAAGATCATCGCAGGTCTTGATACTAAAGGAAGCACATACTTCAACGTTTTTTCCAAAAAGCGGTCAGGATTGACGAGAGGAATGCGGATGTAGAGGTAATGCATTATGAGCCAGACAAGCCACCCTTGATGGGTTGCTGTCGCCGCTTTTGACACATCCTCAGAGCTCTTATCTATTGCCAGTAGATTCATTTGCGCAGCGGTTACGAAAATCTGTTCGAGGTCTTTGATTTCGACCGTCAAAGTAGAACGCTGGTTTACTGCCGTTAAAAGCTGGCTGATTGCCATGCCAGGTTTAAAGACTTCCATCACAATCGCCTGAACCCAGCTGATTTTATAGTATTGACCTTTCAACGGATCAAAAAGAGTATAGGTAGGTGTGCCGTCCGGTTCTGCAGGCCCAGGAAAAAGCACGAGATCTCGCCTAAATCCGGCAGGCCTCATTTCTCTTGGGTCGTTAATCATAAACGGCAATATACTCCTCTTAGTTCAAAATGAGAATTTAGGCAAGCGTGAAAGCTCCCGCGGTTGAACGATCGAAAATTCGTTCGTATAAAGTTATACGTGCAAATTTTCGATCGTTCAACCCCGGGGCTTTGACGCAGCCTAAATTTCCCATTTTGAACTAAGAGGAGTATATTAACAATATAGCATTATTTACCCGGCATTTCAAGTCCATTTTCCTTATAGAAATGTTGGATCAATTGAATTTCGCGAACATACTTCCAAAGAGTAGAGGTGGGGTTAAACTCCCACCTCTACTCTATTGCCTTTATTAGTTCAAAAGATTGGCACAATTAGATCATGAGTTTTTCAATGTCGATGCCGACCATCTTCAATTCTTTTGCATTCTCTTCGAGCAACTTTTTTAGAGGGGATTTCTCATTGAGGGCATCAAGCAATGGAGTCTTTCTGCTTGCAAGGATCCGATGCACAGCGGAATGCTGTGCGATGGCGTTTTCGA
>JBKEAL010000229.1:0-1218 GCA_047972195.1 Parachlamydiaceae bacterium | reverse complement strand
AGGCTTTATTACGATAGGTTCGCCCACTCTGCGGGATATATTCAACAATACTTAATTGGTTAAAACGATTGCCACAGGCTTTTTGGGCAAGCGTTTGTACCGACTTTGGGCCACCGCATTTTTTCATTAAAGTATTGGTTGCCGAGTTTGAACTACTCACCAACATGGCTTCCATATGATTGCGAATGGTTTTGCTGTAAGGGTATTTTTTCGGGTTCTTTGAATTTAAATAAAAATATGCCAAGGCAACAAACGGTTTAACCATACTGGCAGCTTGTAACGGGAGCTGCTCATTGATGGACACGACTTTTTGTTTGCGGGTAAAGTCGTACACCGACCATGCAGTGCGCTCATTGCCTGCAACTAGACCTCTTTTGCGTTGCGACTGGATAAATTTATTGACTTCAGACTGTAGTGGATGGTCAGTGGCAAACACCAATGATGGACACGCCCCAACCGCAGCCAGCAAGCCGATTTTCTTAATCAGATTGCGACGATTAAACGATAACATTTCCATAATTTATACTATTTATTCTATTTGTCAGTAAGTTATAGCATATTTAAAATAACTTTTCACTGATTTTTAAGGAAGAAAGACTAAAATTTTACTTTTAAAAGCAACAATACTACCAAATTTTTAGTTTCCTTTGCCAACGTCTTATTGATTCACGATGACGATATAATATGCGCCCTAAAGGGTTATTAAGCAGCCTGTGTTTAAGTGATGCCCTGCTGATGGAAAAAAAGAGTTCTTCTTGCTGGTAATCTGCAAGCATTTTCTTTATAGCAGGAATATCAAGGTCAATGTTGCCAAGCTGGGCTTGTTTGTTCGTAATGTATTCTCTTGCCTTTTCAAATGGCTTTAATCGGTTTTGTGCCTCATCAGAATGGGCTGGCACTTTATATTTAGAAGTGGTTTTTTCAACCAGTTGGAAATCATTGCGATAGGTATAGCGAATCCATAAATCCCAATCTTCAAGGACATCAAGATTACTATCAAACCCTCCGTTGTCAGTGAATAAGCTACGATGAAACAAGACTGTCTGAATTGGAAATGGATTGGTATACCAGACGAGTAACTTAGAGAAACGACGTTTCCAAATTAAATAATAACCATATTCTTTATACTGCCAGTTAGTTTTGTCAGTGAAATCTACAGGTACTTCCCAGCTAAGAGCATAAGCTCCTTTTAGACCCGAGGTTTGGACTGACTTGACT
>JBKEAL010000202.1:0-15756 GCA_047972195.1 Parachlamydiaceae bacterium | reverse complement strand
TGCGATCTTTGGTCTGGCGTCCAATTTACCTAAAGTGAACTAACCTGAAAGGTGACCGGGAGCACTATTCTAGTACAATAGTTGATCGCGGTCACCGTTCCTTCGACGGTTCCTCCTGAGGCGCCGTTATTAAATCCCATCAATATTCCCGTTAGTGGATCTAAAACCAGCCCTTGAGGCAGATTTGTTCCTACATAAACAAACGGCCCCGTTCCAGTAAAATAGTTAGAAAAATCAACCGCCACTTGCCCGAGAGGAACTTGAATAGTCGTTGAATTTTGGACAATCCTTGCAAGATCACAAAAAACGTATTTCTCCTGATCTGCCATAGCAATTACTTGCGGCCTCAATACTGCAGGGGCAGCTGCAAATTGCTCAATCAGGCTGATCTCAGAACACTCCACCGGGACGATTCTGCGGTTAGGCTTGCTGCCGATATCAATAAAAAACTCAAAACCAAACAGAGTGGAAGAGGGAATTGAACTAAACCCCTTAGTGCTTTCAATGAACGCCCCCGCTTTCAAGTACTGCCTTCCTATTCGTGCCTTGGTATCGATTCTCGCCTGAAGAAATAGAAATGGACGGCGCACTTCACAGGCCAAGTGGAGAACGGAGGTACCGATGAATGGATGGTAAACGCTTAAACCCGCTCCAGGCCCTGTAATCGTTCTCGTACTCTGGTACTTCTGGTCGAACTGCACCCAGTCGTAGAAAAGATTACCGGAAACAGCGCCTCTAAATATGCGTTTCGAAGAATTGGCTTCTAGTGAAACAAAGTCTGCTCCGGCAATCCTTCGCTTCACCACTGAGTTTTCGTTCTTAGCAAGTTTTCTCCCCAAATTTTTACTCGGAGAGTGGGAGTATGCTACCCCTAAATCGAGATACTCCAGATAGCCGCAGTCTAATTGGAGCCTTCCTTCCCCTCCTAGAGCATACTGATCCACCCACTTGTGGATATGCCCTGAATCGTAGCCAAATCCCAGTTTTTGCCTTAAGTACTCAGCTGAGGCCTTAAAGAGATGTTCTCCTGTGGTCTGTATGGCACATGTACCATTCAAGCGGAAGTCGCGCATCCCAATTTGGAAAAGCCCGCTTGTCGCGCAACATTCACCCCATTTGTATGGCTCAATACCAAAGCGGAAATCAGGCAAAAGATCTTCCCTTAATTTTTCTCGAGAATCTTCCCATCTCCCCGCATTCAATGCAAAAAAGGACAAAATGGCGTAAAAGAAAAGCAAGCGTCGCGCTAACATTCAGCTAATTTAGCATGAGGATGAATACTCTTGCATTAGATTTAAAAAAGAATCTATTTTGGCATTATGGATCCTTCGACACACAGGAAAGAAACCGACAGCATGGGTGAGCAATACGTCCTCCACCCAAAACTTTGGGGCGCACAAACCGAGCGGTCGCTGAAATACTTCTCTATCGGCCTCGAAACAATGCCTAAAAGCTTGATTCACGCCTTCGGCCTGTTGAAATGGGCCGCTGCAGAGACCAACCGCGAAATGAACAAATTGCCAAAAGAACTTGCGGACTTAATCTCATCCTCCGCTAAAGAAGTGGCACAAGGAGCCCATGACGACCACTTCCCCTTACGCGTCTGGCAGACCGGTAGCGGCACGCAAACCAACATGAACGTCAACGAGGTGATCGCCAACCGCAGCATTCAGCTTGCCGGAGGCGTCCTAGGCAGCAAAACTCCGGTGCATCCCAACGACCACGTCAACATGTCGCAATCTTCCAACGACGTGTTCCCCACTTGCATGCACATCGCAAGCGCACTTGACATTGAAAACAAGCTTCTCCCCTCCCTCCGTCACATGATTGAAGTGTTGCTAAAAAAGGAGAAGGAGTTTTCCTCAATCATCAAGATCGGAAGAACCCACCTGATGGACGCCGTGCCACTGACATTAGGACAAGAGTTTTCCGGGTACCGCGCGCAACTCGATGAATGCCTGGAGATGATCCAGGAAGCCAAAAAGGATTTCTATCCCCTTGCGATAGGTGGAACAGCAGTCGGAACCGGCCTAAACGCCCCCAAAGGCTTTGCTGAGAGCGTCGTCAAAAAGATCGCCAAAGAAACCGACCTCCCCTTCACCTCTTCAGAAAACAAATTCCTCTCATTGTCCAGCCACAATGCTTACGTGTTTGCAAGCGGCGCCTTGAAGGCTCTAGCTTGCGCCCTGACGAAAATCGCAAGCGATATCCGTCTCATGGGATCAGGCCCACGCTGCGGTATCGGCGAGCTCTTACTGCCGGAAAACGAACCTGGTTCTTCCATCATGCCCGGAAAAGTCAACCCCACGCAATGCGAAGCGCTCTGCATGATCGCAGCCCAAGTGATGGGCAACGACTTCACCATATCCTACAGTGCGAGCCAGGGGCAGTTCGAGTTAAACGTCTATAAGCCCGCCATCATCCAAAACTTCTTAAATTCGATCTACTTGCTATCAGACGGCATGAGAAGTTTTACCGACCATCTACTCAAAGACCTCAAAGCCAACGAAGAGAACATCCGCGCACAACTAGACCGCTCCCTAATGCTTGTCACCGCATTAAGCCCTGTTTTAGGTTACGATACTTGCGCCAAGATTGCCCACAAAGCGTATGTCGAAAACAGGACCTTAAAGGAAGCAGCCGTAGAAATGGGTGTGATCACACCTGAAGACTTTGACAAAAAGGTGAAACCGGAAACGATGCTGTGATAAGTACGCGCTTTACCAAACAAGCCAAAATAGAACTCCCCATTATCTGCGGAGCGATGTACCCATGCAGCAACCCGGAACTTGTCGCTGCCGCAAGCGAAGCGGGAGGCATCGGCATTGTCCAACCTCTCTCTCTCACCTACGTCCATGGGCATGACTTCCGGGAAGGATTGCGCTTCATCCGCTCGCTCACAAACAAGCCCTACGGCGTGAACATCATCGTTGAGCAATCGTCCAAAACATACGAAAACAAAATGAAAAAGATGCTCGACATCGCGATTGAAGAGGGATGCCGCTTCTTTATCACCGCTTTAGGCAACCCGCGCTGGGTTGTCAACCAGGTTAAACCCTATGGAGGCATCGTCTACCACGATGTCGTCAATCGAAAATGGGCTTTAAAGGGGCTAGAAGGAGGAGTTGACGGCTTTATCTGCGTCAATAACCGCGCCGGAGGCCATGCAGGTGTCCAATCCATCGAGGCCTTGTACGTTTCTTTAAAGGATTTAAACATCCCCCTGATTGCCACCGGAGGCATCGGCGATGAAAACGACGTCGCCTATGCCCTTAAACTCGGCTACGACGGCGTCCAACTCGGCACACGATTTATCGCCACCAAAGAATGCCATGAGAGCGAGGCCTACAAACAAGCCATTCTCAATGCCAAGGAAGAAGACATCGTCCTAACCGAAAGAGTCACAGGCATCCCCCTCTCCGTCATCAACACCCCCTACGTGCAGCAAATGGGAACAAAAGCCGGTCCCCTCGCGCGCTGGATGCTGCAAAACCGCTACACCAAGCGCTTCATGCGCTTCCTCTACGGCATCATCGCCCTCCGCGACTTCAAAAAAATCTCTCGCGGCGAAGGCTCCTCCAAAAACTACTGGCAAGCCGGCAAAAGCTGCGCCCACATCCAGAAAGTTGAATCCGTCTCCGAAATCATGCAGCGCTTCGCTAAGGCAATCCACAAAAACTTCTAAGGCAATTTTTAACACAGAGAAAACACAAGAGACAGAGAGAGAACACGGAAAAATTATGTATTAGACTTCTTTCGAAACTCGCTTTGACTGGAAAAATGAACTATTTTTGAGCGAATTTTTCGCAAAATTTTGAGAGCATATGCAAGCATATGACCGAAAAATTTTGAGAAAAATTCGACGAAAAGAGTCATTTTGGCATCCAAATGGAGTTTCGAAAGAAGTCTATTGAAATGTCAGAATGTCAGGCCTGACCCTAAGCTCCGATATTTCTTCTATACTGACCGTTGAACTTTTTTCGATGCAGATGTCCGTTTGCTAGAATATGACTTACTAATCCACGTATGACCACGCTCTGAAGATGATTTAACCGGACTGATCATAATGCTTACGTCTTGACCGAGCTCATTCAGAAACCGAATCAAACGTTCTAATGAAAAGCTACGGAGCCTCCCACGAATTAATGCAGAAATTTTTGGTTGGTCAATCCCTAGTATTTCCCCAGCTTGTAGTTGCGTGAGCTTTTTCATCTTTATGAGCCCGCCTATTTGACGTGCAAGTTCAGCTTTTGCTAAAGCTTCATCCGGGTTTTCAATGCCTAAATCAGCAAAAACGTTTCCGGAGCTGTTTTCATACTCAATTTTTTTCTTCATACTCACTCATCTCCTTTTAACTCTTTATAAAAATACTCAGCCTCTTTCAAGCGACTCCTAATAATATTAAGCTCTTGTTTAGGAGTCGCAATGCCACTTTTCGATTTTTTCTGAAAAGCATGTAATACAAAAATAAAATCATCCATTTCAACAGTGTAAATGACTCGGTAAGTTCCGGACCTATCGTTTTCTCGTATTTCCACGATTTTGGCATTGCCTAACCCGCTAAGCGTTTTTGCATGAATATGCCTATCTCCCATCTGAGCTAGATATAGCCCATAACCGATTTCTTCTATAACATCACTTGGAAATTCCATGAGATCTTTTCTGCTACTACCAATCCATTTTAGCACTTTCATATGTGGGCCCTATATATTTCCCTTAACAGATTATGCCCAAATAGGCATAATCTTTGCAAGAAAAATCCCCGAAGGCATAAGAATTGATTGCTGCGATCATGAACAATGAAGCCAATTTCCAAATAGAAAAAACAAAGGCAAACTAAGAAGTAAAAGACTATTGCAAATTCAATATAAAATCTTAGCTTTTAAGCTTATAATATTAAGTGTTTAATATTATAAATTGACGCGATTAATTAAATAAAAGTATAATTTTAAATATATAAATCTGGAGGATTGTTATGACTGCTTCCATCGAACAGGGAAGAGTTGCATTTCGCGACCATTTTAAAATGGAACTGAAACAACTCAAGAAGGATCCTGCATTAAATGGACGATTGACTACCGAAGTCTGCAGAGTCCTTGCGGCCCTTGCTGCAGAAAGAGAAAGCATTGAAGTTGAAGGACATGAGTTTATTTTAAGCAGTCTGGAACAAAAAGATCTTTTACCACTCATGAAGCTTGCTACAAAGCTCTTTTCCACAAAACAGGATGGCATCTTAGGGAGCGCCCTTTTAGATGATCTCTACACCATCGAAAAACGGTATCACTTGGCCGGCAGTGCACAAAGTGCGGAAGCGGCGTTGACGACAAGCAATGAACCCGATTTTAAATTGGAAGAGACTCAAGGAACCAAAGCTGTAAGAGCCAAAATAACAAATATCAATGTTAATCTAAAAAAGGCTGAAAAGCACCGCACGATTGCAAAAATTGTAACGGTAGCCTGTGTCGCCTCTCTAGTAGTTGGCATTGGCATGATGGCTGCGGCCGCAACCCTACTAACAGGAGGCGCTGCAGCTCCAATGGCAATTGGATTGACCATGCTATGTTTTGGATTTATGGGAACAATGTTTGCTCCCGTGGGAATAAGTAAAATTGAAGTCAACGCTAACAAGCGGGAACATACCTACTGGACCTATATCTTAACTTTCAGCCAAACCGATGAATTCAAACGATATCAGGAACTGCAGAGAGAGAACGTGGTGAATACTGATAGCCTGGAATTTCTTGAGGCAGCAGCTTTAGTGCACTTGAAGAATAATGAAATCTTAACACCGACAAGAAGATGGAGCGATTATAGCAGTGAGGGGGCCCGTCTGGCAGCGCTTGAAAAAGAATTAGGCCCTGACTTTCAGGAGCAAAATCTCTACTACGCTCACTCCAAATCTGACGACTTCGCAGAGTTTATGAAGCTCTACGATCCAAAATTCTACTCCGATCCTGATTTTATGAAATTTGCTTATCTAAAATCCCTAGATCACCCGTCTAAAACACAATCCTCTAAACTTAATGATCTCAAAGAAAAATTTGAGCCCGAACAAGTAACTTAAGGAGCCTTTATGACAACACCCATTTCAGATCAAACAACTGTTGGGTTGCGCGACTATTTCACTATCGAATTGAAACAGCTAAAGAAAAACCCTGAGGCGCAGGAACATTTAACTGAAGAGCTTCCTCTCATAATTGCTGCGATCGCAAATCGAGAACCAAGCGTCGACCTTGACAGAACAAGAATTGACCTACAGAAATTGGACACAAATGATCTTTTTCCTCTAATGAATGTTGCGAACCGGTTTTTCTCAACACAGCATGAAGGCATTCTCAACAGCACTCTATTAGAAAATCTCTACACAATTGAAAAAAGATATCATTTTGAACGTTTTAAAACCTTGGTCGAAAGGACGGAAGCTGCCTTGACCATAAGCAACGAACCCTATCTCCAAGTGGAAAATACACAAGGGATCAAAGAAGTAAAAAACAAAATCATAGAAGCAAACCAAAATATAGAAAAAGCGGAAAAAGAACGAAAATACGCAAAAATCATTTTGATAGCCGGCTTTGCCTCAATAGCAGTTGGCATTGGAATTTTAGCCGGCATGGCGCTGTTGACGGGTGGAGCAGTCCTTGCTGTTACCCTCGTCGGAGCCCTTATATTTGGGATCGGGATCACGGGGGCTACAATGTCTCCAATATTTATCCCCAGATCACATCTCGATTTTGTAAAAAAAGACCACGCGTACTGGACATATGTGCTCACATATAGTCAAACTGAAGATTTCCAGAAGTATAAGGAATTGCAAGGCGATTACGTAACTGCCACTGACAGTCTGGAGTTTCTCGAAGCTGCCGCATTAGTCCATTTGAAGTCTAAAAACATTCTTGAAACCTCTTATGACTATAATAAACCAAACGGGACGCGCCTGGCCGCACTGGAAAAAAAATTAGGAGCAGACTTTACAGAGCAAAATCAAGCCTTTGCCTACTCCAAAACCAAAGACTTCGATGAATTCAAAAGTAATTATGCTCCAAGCTATCACTCAGATCCCGATTTCATAAAATTTGCCTACTTAGAATCACTTGATGCCGACACGAGGAAGCAAACTACCGAATATGAAGAACTTCTTAAGAAATTTAGTGGAGGTTGATTATGTTAATTGCATTTATCCTTCTCCTGGCCCTGTTTTCCCTTGAGTCTGCCCCACCGCCTGTGACAAAGACTACCGTCGTACAAGCTAACTACAACAAATGCATTAAGTTCACGCAGTCGGGCCCCAACCGCTCCGCATACAGCTTCTACAACGGCTGCGGCGTGGATCTATGGATTACCGCTTGCGCCAAAGGCTCCTTCGATAAAACCCAACTGTTCAAAAGCGCCAGAACCATTCCAATCAACGGCAGATTTACCATCTACCCCTTCTTTGACATCGACGTAAGAAACATCACCTGGAGCGCTGACCCATACCAACTGCCACCTACACCAGCGCTTTGTGCCGTACCTAAGAAAAAATAGGATATCATTGCCAAAATTCGTAAACTTTGAAGACAAAATGTCTTTAAACCTTTTGAGGCCTTGAGCTTTTTCGATTCCTATGCATTTTTAATTTAGTTGACAGATGAGGTTGTTTGCGCCTTTTCTCAAGAATTATGTCATAGCCAAGAGCATCAACAATGTTGGAGAAGGATCTAAAGGTAAGGTTGTCTTTTTTACCTGTTCGTAAATCTTGAATCAACGAAGGGGAAACACCTGCTTCGGCAGCAAGCTTTCGAATTGACACATGATCTTCTTCCATAGCAGCCAGTAATAGTTCCGATAAAATAAACTCTCTATATTTCCTTTCAAGATCCTCTTTAAAGGCAGAATCTTCATGAATAAGCCTGTCGTAAGTAGAGCTGTAGCCTACCTTTTTCTTAGTCATAATAATCTCCTTTTGCAACTCTTGTTTCATAATCTTGTTGATAAGTTAAAGCTTTCTTCTTATCAATGAGCGACAGTTTATCTTTCTTTTTTTCAAAAGCATTAGTGATGATGATTTTTTTGCCCGAGAAAAAGAAACACAAAAATCTATCTGGTTTGGGCTTGAAAGCATAAATCCCGTCTCCCTCATGCCTAAACTTTGTAATATTAAATATTTTTCCCATCTTTGCCATAGTCATAAATAGCTCAAAAGCCTCTATCTTCCTCTGTCTATCTAAATCATCAAAGTATGCTTTAGCAGGGCTTTTACCTCTTTCATTGTAGTACCACTCGATCGAAAATTCTGAACCTTCAAATACAACAAATTCTTTATGCATACTCACCATTCTCTTACCTCAATCGTACCTGAATTTAGGTATATTTGCACCTAAATAATGGCACGAAATGGAATACTACAACAGCAAAGAAAAATGTGATCCTTAATCTACGCAGGGGCCGAGACCGCACTGGAAGTAGGTGGCGACGGCGTTACCGATGGCGATGAGGAAGAGGAGCCAGAGGGCAAAGGAGCCGAGCTCGTTCATGGGAGTTTTATCGGAGGATTCCTTTTTGATGTCGTAGAGGACGAGGAGGAGGGCTACCGCGAGTACTGTGCAGGCAAAGACCAGGAAGGACCAGGTGTAGAGGCTGAGTCCCATGAAGGGAATGCCGAAGAGGGGAAATGTGGGGCAGACGTGCAGGGCGATCTGTCTCAGAGCGACGGTACCTCCGAAGATGGAGCTTAAGAGCATGATGCCGTAGTGATTCATCTGGATGCCAAAGCGGACGTTCATGGCAGCTCCGATGCCAATGCCGAGCATTCCTAGGCGCTGTAGAAGACAAAGTGGGCAGGGCTCTTCATGTTTAATGAACTGAAAGCCGAAAGCTCCCAGAAGGACTGCTGAAAGGATAATTACGATCAATGCGTTGATGTTTTTTTGCATCGCCTACCAAAGGATTTTTAATGTGTCGGTTGCGTGATGGAAAAACATCACCACGCAAAGCAGCGTGCCAATCAACCAAAGCGCCCACACAGACTGCTTAAAGCCGATCAGCGTGAACATTAGGGATAAAGCCAGGATTGCAAAAAGTGCTGCCATCATATACTTCCCTACTATAGGAAAATCTGCAAATTTTGTAAGCTCCTTTCTATGTGGAAAGAGATCTCACTCGATGACAAACCTATAATCGACCGCTTTTTTCAAAGCTACCCAACCGAACTTTCCGACTACACTTTCACGAACTTATGGATCTGGAATGAAGAAAGGCACTATCACTATCAAGTGATTGAAGAATGCCTCTGCATTCGTTTTGACTTTCACGGTTCCCCTATCTACCTCATGCCTACAGGTACGGCCTATACACAAAAGCTTTTTGACCAACTCTTGAATGAGATGCCTAACTTCCGCATGCGCGCTATTTCGGAAGAGAAAATAGAGGCAGTCCAATCATTCCTCCCCTCTCTCCATGTCATCGAAGAATCTGAACATTTTGATTATCTTTACCGCTTCGATGACCTTAAGTCTTTAGCAGGAAATGCCTTGCAGCCAAAAAGAAACCTCGTCCACCAATTTGAAGACCACTACGAATTCCTTTACCAAGCGATAGACAGCGCTCTCCTCTCCAAAGTGATCCAGATGCATAAACAGCTCCCGGAAACGCACTCCACAAAAGCCGAATTGAGAGCGCTTCTGGATTTTGAACGCCTGCATATCCAAGGCGGCGCCCTCCTGGTAGACAACGAAGTGATCGCCTACACTCTTGGTGAAAAACTCAATCCCGACACTTGGGTCATTCACGAGGAAGAAGCCTTAACAGAATTCAAAGGCGCCTACCAAGCAATCAACCAGATGTTTCTGCAGCATCTACCCGAAGCCACCTACGTCAACCGCGAGGAAGACTTGGGCAACCCAGGCTTAGAGCACGCGAAACATTCCTATCACCCAGTCAAAATGATTAAAAAATACATTTTATTGTAATCATTTAAAAAGTATAATAGATAAAAAAGAGGCGCTTTATTATGTCATTACATATTTTATCAAAACCATTTTTCTCAAAATACATTATCCACCCTAGATCCAATGACTTAAATCGCCACGATCGCAAAAAAGCACTGATTGTCAGCATCGCCATCGGCGTGTTCACTCTAGGCTTCTGCCACCTGATCTGCAGTCTTGCCTTCCGCAATAAACGAGTTTCCCTTCAAGAAGATGCGGCTGCGAAAGAAACGAATGCTATCTCCCAGCGAATCTTTGACAAAACACAGAAAGAAGAGGACTGGACTGTCGAAGAAATATTGCAGAATGGAGATCTCAATGGAGATGAATTATACTTTTTAGCTTCCAATCTCCGCCCATCTCCGGACGATCAATTTAGAATCCTCAGAAAAGCATCCGATTT
This sequence comes from Parachlamydiaceae bacterium, assembly GCA_047972195.1. Lineage (GTDB taxonomy): Bacteria > Chlamydiota > Chlamydiia > Chlamydiales > Parachlamydiaceae > CAZSDA01. The sequence goes on along the minus strand of JBKEAL010000202.1, from coordinate 5,388 downwards.
GGATTATCCTCCAGCTATGGCAGCTGTCGGCAAACGCCTTTGCGATGAAGGAAATGAACATGACGGGATGCTGCTCTTAAATCGCGCCGCTGATGCGGGCGAGCTCGAAGCATGTCAAGATTTGATTCAGATTCTTTCAGAAAAAAGACACCTGACAACTGAAGAAAAAGATAGTATCGAAGAACGAGCAGGCACTCTTTTTGATTCTGGCAAGGTAGTATTTATATTAGAAAACTCAAATATTAAAAAATTCGAAGACATGGAAGCGATATTGGATCACTTTAAGGTCGGAGAAGAATCCTCAGAGTCGTAACAAAAAACCTCTGAAGTACTATTTCAGAGGCTTTGACATTTACGCGTCAGTTGCTTGCGCAGCTGCTTTCTTTCTGTCTTCGCGGGTCCATTCGATCACGCCCCAGATGCTCATGGCGAGGTAGGCTCCGAACAGGAAGGCTTGGGAATAAGCACCCATGTAGAGGTCATAGGCAATCCAGCCGGCGTTGCCGATGGTCCAGAGCCACTGGCCTGCCACATTTCTTTTGATCACGAAGATGTTTCCGATCAAGGAAATCATCACCAAAATCCAGGACAAATTTTCGACGTTCATGCAACTCCCCTTGTTTTTTTTACCTTAAGTTTGTACATTTTCTCCAAAGCATCCTATAAAATCGGTCGATTCGGATGCCAGAAAAAAATCAACAGATCGGGCTAAAGCACTTTATGAAAAAACATCTTGGAAAACTCGAAGTGATCTGCGGATCGATGTTCTCAGGGAAAAGCGAAGAGCTGATGTACCGCTTAAGAAGAGCTGAGTATGCAAAAAAGAAAGTGCTGACGATCAAGCATGAGCTCGACAACCGCAAATCCTACTCCTGCATTGTTAGCCATGGCGGATTTCAACGAGAGGCATATCCTCTTGGAAGCTGCGAAGAGAGCTTGAAGACGCTCAATCAGCTGGTGGATCCCACGATTGACATCGTAGGCATTGACGAAATTCAATTTTTTTCTGAACAAGCTTTAGAAGTAATTCAAAACTGGCTTGACAATGGCATCCGCGTGATTGTCGCCGGACTTGACCTCGACTTTCGCGGAGAGCCGTTCGGCATCGTTCCCATGCTGCTTGCGATGGCAGACGAAGTGTCCAAACTGCGTGCGATCTGCACCTCATGCGGCAATGAAGCGAACTTCTCTCAACGGTTGATTAATGGCCACCCTGCAAAATACGACGACGAAACCATCCTAGTGGGCGGTGAAGAGTGCTACGAACCGCGCTGCAGAAAATGCTTTTCGATCGACAAACGACCAAGCTTTGCGAGGGCCGCATGCTAAAATCCAATATCGGAACCCCCGGAAGACTGCTTCGTTTGGCACTGGCCATCGGCCTTTTGATTTATGCCTGGTGGGCTTCTAGTTGGATCGCTTTAGGCTTTGCCCTCTTTACCCTTTATGAAGTGTTTGCAGGCTGGTGCATCATTTACCAGCTTCTCGGAAAAAACAGCTGCCCTATCGATAAAAAGTAATTTAATCAGAGAGGAATTCAATTACCTCTTCGTCTTCCACTTGCGTAAAGTCCCGATAGAATCGCCCTACGGCACTGAAATCTTCAGGGATTGCTAGGCAAACAACTTCGTTCGCCATCTCTTTTGCCTGTTCAAATGAATCTATAGAAGCCACCGGAACAGCTACTACGACTTTGCTTGCTCCCTGATTTTTAGCAGATTGAATGGAGGCCATCATTGTGGCGCCTGTCGCCAATCCATCGTCGACCAGAATTGCAATTTTACCTTTTAAATCTATTGGAGAAAGGTAAACAGAAAACTTTTTGTATTTTTCTAATGCCAATTTCTGATGTTGTGCGATCGTTTCCTTCATCTGCTCTTTGGAGATAGAAAAATAGGCAACGAGCCTTTCGTGTATAAAGAAGATCCCATCTTGGCACACTGCTCCGATGGCAAGCTCAGGCTGAACAGGCGCGCCGATCTTTTTTACCGATAGGATCTGCAAAGGGATATTTAATCCTTTAGAGATTACATGCGCTAAAGGGACCCCTCCTCGCAACAAGCCAAAAACTACCGCTTGAGAATTATTCTTATACGCCTTCAACGGTTTTACTAACGCTTTGCCTGCCTCAGTGCGGTTGAAAAAGTACATCTGTTGCTTGCCTCCTTTTCCTTTTTACCATATAAAAATAATTAAGCTCATTAAAGGAGGCATCTATGGACCGCAATACAACCTGGGTTTTGGTCGCAAACTGCTGCGAAGCTAAATTGTACAAAATTTCTTCCTTCCCCAAGTTGGAAGAGTTCAAAGAGCTCACTCATCCTGAGAGCAAATTGCACGTACAAGACTTGGCCACAAGAGAGCAAGGAAGAAGCTTCCAAAGTGGAGGCACCACTCGGCATGCTTACCAACCGGAAACTGATCCCAAAAAACACGAAGTCGACCTTTTTGCTAAGAGCGTAGCCGATTATCTTTCTTCTGCTTGCCAGAAAAACGATTTTGCAAGGTTGTACATCGTTGCTCCTCCCCCATTCTTAGGTGCGTTAAGAAACCATTTGAGTGGACAAACATCAAAGACGATTGTGCAGGAGTTCGGAAAAGATCTGCTGAAGCACGATAAGGCTGACGTAGAAAAACTACTCTCTACTCAAACCTTTTGACGCGCCGGTGGCAGTAGGGAGATTTTCCCGTCTTTTCGTAATAGTTCTGATGGTACTCTTCTGCAGGATAAAAGGGCTTTGTCACTCTAAGCTGTGTGACTGGCTGAACGCCCTGCTTCTGTAATAGACCGATCAACTTCTCTCCGATCTGTTTTTGCGTTTCCGTCAGATAAAACAGGACGGATTGGTACTGTTCTCCGTGGTCAGGGCCTTGCCCATTGGCTTGGGAAGGGTCGTGGATTTCAAAAAACAGCTTGGCAATGGTCTCATAGCTGGTAACAGTGGGATCAAACTGCACCTCTACCACTTCAATATGGCCCGTATCTCCACTGCACACCTCCTGATATGTGGGATTGACCTTATGGCCTCCCATATATCCAGAAGTGACGCTAACCACTCCCAGCTCCTTCTTCATTAAAGCTTCGACTCCCCAGAAACATCCTCCGCCAAAATAGGCCTTTTCGTAACGTTCCTTAGAATAAAGAGGCAAAAAGCGCAGCGATAGAGAATTCACGCAATGCCTCGTATTGGCTGGAGTGAATCCCTCTCCTTTAAATACATGCCCCAAGTGGCCTCCGCACTCCTTGCACAGAATTTCCACCCTTCTTCCGTCCGCATCCGGGTTTCTTTGCACGGCTCCAGAAATCTCATCATCAAAGCTGGGCCAGCCGCATCCTGAGGAAAACTTAGAAGAAGATAGATATAACGGCGCATCGCATCTTCTGCACACATAAACGCCCGGTTCGTAGAAATGATCGTAAATGCCCGTTCCGGGAGGTTCAGTTCCTTTATGCATTAAAACGCGCTCTTCATCAGGATTCAGCTTGTGATAGCTCATTTTCACTCCTCAGAAAAATTATCTGTCAATTAACTCTTTATAATGTTACAATATCTGAACTCGCATTAATTTTAAAAAAGCAGGATGTTTGTGGCAGATTTTACAGAGTTTAATTTAGATGAAAAGCTGATGAGGGCTTTGGAAGATTTAGGGTTTAAAACTGCTACTCCCATCCAGGAAAAAGCGATTCCCGTGATTCTTAATGGGTCGGACTTGATCGCCTCTGCACAAACAGGAACAGGCAAAACATGCGCCTTTATCTTGCCCATTCTGCAAGCCATCGTTTCAGAGCCTCCAGCTAAAGGGATCCGTCCCCGAGCACTCGTTTTAGTTCCTACGCGAGAACTGGCGATGCAGGTTTCAGATGAAGTGAGAAAACTCACGAAACATACGCCATTCATTAAAAACGTCTGCATTTATGGCGGCGTGCCTTACCCAATCCAGAAGCGCATGCTCTCTTCGCGTTACGATATCCTCGTGGCAACGCCCGGAAGATTGATTGACCAACTCAATCAGAGAAAGGTAGATCTTTCTGCTGTGAAAACGCTCATCTTAGACGAAGCTGACCGCATGCTCGATATGGGCTTTATCGATGCAGTAGAGAAAATTGCATTTCAGTGCCCTAAGTCAAGACAAACTCTTATGTTTTCTGCGACGATCGACCGCAAAATTCTCCCGATCTCCAAAAAACTGCAAAATAACCCAGTCGAAGTACAAGTCAACCCAAGCTTTTCCACTGCAGAAAATATCGAACAGAAGCTGTATTTCGTCGATAATATTGACCATAAGATGCAGATTCTGGAGCACTTGCTACAATCGAGCGGCATGAAGCAATCGATCATTTTCACCTCGACGAAAATGCAAGCAGACAATCTGTCTCGCGAACTGTATCAACAAGGTTACCCATCAGGATCTCTGCACGGAGACATGAACCAAAGACAAAGAACTCGTACAATCAACGACTTAAGAAAAGGTAAAATCGACCACCTCGTGGCAACCGATGTGGCTGCACGCGGAATCGACATTGCCGACTTGAGCCACGTCGTTAACTTCGACCTGCCTTTCCACCCGGAAGACTTTGTGCACCGCGTTGGCCGAACAGGTAGAGCAGGCGCTAAAGGAACAGCGATTACATTTGCTTCCCATAGAGATTCCCTCATTCTTTCCCGCATCAGCAAACTGACAGGAAAGCAGATGGAAACCTCTGTCATTCCGGGACTTGAGCCAAAATCCAAACCGAAAGGACCCGCTAAGCCTTTTAATAGAAGAGGTGACCAAAAAGCTTCACGTGGCAGATTCTCTAAATTCCCGCCAAGAAGCAATCACCGCTCTAAAAAAGGCTTGCCAAAATTCTCCGCAAGTTAGATTGTGACAAATAAGGAGGGCCTGAAAAAGGTGCTTATTTGGAGATCAGTGTCGATTTTGCCTTGTAGGCCACTTTTGGAGAACGCGCTGAATTGATAAATTCAGCAAGTTTGAAAAAGAGACCTAGAAGGCAAAAATCGACCGGAGATTCAAATAATGACTTTTTAAGGGTCGACTAAGGAGTCCTAACTTAAGGAGAGTGCCATGAGAAAATTGTTTCAAATAGGCTTACTGTTCTGCGGTCTTCTTATTACGTCTTTCAGCTATGCGCAAGATAATGCCCCAGCTCAAAACAATGCTGCCCCTGCTCAAAATAATACCGCTCAAGCATGTCCAGCCGACCACCCATGCCAAGACCAAGCATGTAATGAATGCTGGTGCTTAATGTGCCATTATGAGCCTTGCTTCTATACAACCAAGCGTTGCATTACTGAGCAAATCCCTTGCAAAAGAAAATGCTGCCGTTATGTAGACAAGTATTATGAAGTACAGCGCTGCCGTTATGTTCCACAGTACTACACTGAA
>JBKEAL010000052.1:0-1343 GCA_047972195.1 Parachlamydiaceae bacterium | reverse complement strand
CTTTAGGTACAAATCGCATCGCAGCGGAGTTCATACAGTAGCGTAAACCTGTCGGCGCAGGGCCGTCATTAAATACATGACCCAAGTGGGATTGACCAAAGCGGCTGCGCACTTCGGTGCGGGTGTAAAACAGCGTGTTATCGTCTTTGGTCACGATATACGCCGGGTTAATTGGCTTGGTAAAACTTGGCCAGCCAGTGCCGGATTTGTATTTGTCGGTGGACGAAAACAGCGGTTCGCCTGAGACAACATCAACATAGATACCTTCTGCTTTATTATCCCAATACTCGTTTTTAAACGCGTGCTCGGTGCCTTCTTCTTGCGTGACGTAGTACTGTAGCTCAGTCAGTTTGGCGCGAATCTCTTTATCCGAAGGGCGGGTGTAGGCCTTGACACTGCTGATGCCTTTTCTCTCATCGATGATTTGGCGCAGTGTTTTTGGGTGTTCAACGCGGTCTTTACCAAAGATCTCATCTAAGTACTGATCGCGGCCAGAGGCGTAGCGATAGTATTTGTAACGCAGTGAGCTCTTTTTGTAGAAATCCTGATGGTACCCTTCAGCCGGCCAGAACTTCTTAAAGGCGATCAGTTCTGTTTTGAGCGGTTTTCTGAAGATTCCGGACTCGTCGATCTCTTTCATAAAGCGCTCGGCTATCTGCTTTTGCTGGGCGTTATGATAAAAAATCGCCGGACGATATTGGTTACCACGATCGACAAACGAGCCTTGATCATCGGTGGGATCGATATGGCGGAAGAAATGGTCCAATACCTGTTCATAGCTGACTTTATCGGCGTCATACGTGACCTGAACCGACTCGATGTGACCCGTAGAACCTGAAGAGACCTGCTTGTAAGTCGGATTGTCGACATTGCCACCGGAATAACCAGAGACAACGGTAATCACACCATCGAGTTTTTCCAGATCAGATTCAGTACACCAAAAGCAACCACCAGCCAGTGTTGCGATTTCTTCATGACTGGCGTGTTTGCTGGTGGCAGAAGTTTCTGCCTGTGAGAAAAACGATACAGAGAGTGGTACGGAGACCAGTAAGGCAAACAAAAATAACGTAATACGTTTCATGGCGGTTCTTACTCGTTTTGTTGAACGGATATACGAAAAGAACGGCACACGGACGGAAAAATTTCAAATCGAACGCAAAGAAAAAAGCTTCGCAGTGGCGAAGCTTTTCAATAGGGGGATGTGATGTAGGTGCTTAGCTCAGCCCGATGATGCGGCCTTGATCGTCGATATCCAGCCCCATAAACGCCGGTTTCTCGGGCAGCCCCGGCATGGTCATCACGTTGCCGCATAAGGCATAGACAAATTCTGCGCCCGCGCACAG
>JBKEAL010000034.1:0-6884 GCA_047972195.1 Parachlamydiaceae bacterium | reverse complement strand
CCCGCTCAAGAGCGAGCTTTAATAGCTCCTGCATTTTGAATAAGTGCGCGTTGGCTTCAGCAAGACGAGCTTCTGCACTGCTTAGCTGAGAACGCAGCAGGGTATTTTGAGTAACTAGTTCTTCATAAGTCAGCATGCTTGAGGAGTATGCTGAAAATATCATTTAGCATGGAAGGAAAATTTTAAGTAAATGTTCGCGGGGGTACCCCGTGAACATTTACTAACTTTCTAGCTACATTTTCATCAACCTTTTCATTTGATATGAATGAAAACAAATACCCTTCAACACCTTCAGGATTAAATCCTCCAAAGCCATATAACTTTAATTTATGGTTTTTCCAAATATACGCAGCTTGACAATTGACAAAATCATGATATTTTTTTTCCTCAGAGGAATACTGACTGCAGGAGGAGAAAACACTCATAAGAAAAAACAAACAAATATAATTCATATACCCTAACCAAAACTCCTATTTCAAAACGCACACCTGCGTACTGGCAGTGTAAACTCGCACCTTCATACACTTTCTCAGGATGTGCAGCCTCATCCCATTGCTTTCCAAACACCTCTTCATAGGCATCTGAGTAAGACTCGTGATAAATTTTTTTAAAGCCTTTTTGATCAGTGTAACGTTCGTAATAGGAGATCTTACGATTGATCATCATAGCCATTGCAAGACTTTGATCCGCTGAATATGACAACTTAGTCTTTTCATTAGAAAAGATCAGAGTAATTTCATAATTATCTATTGTTAATTTATTTCCCCCAAATTTATCCAAGTCTTGATTGGTTGCACTTAAAATGTCTTCCAATACATTGACCATTAATACTCTGGCTTCATCCACATTCATTTTTTTGTAAGTTATAAATGAAAATGAATAGCCTTTTAAGCCATTTTCATTAAATCCGCCAAACCCGTCTACCTTTAACCCATAGTTTGAATCGATGAGTATTGCCATGCTTCTCATATATTTCATATACAATTCGTCACTAGAATTACTCGAACAACATGTGCAAAACAAAAAAATCAAGCACGAAACTATCATCTTCATATTAATCTTCCTTGTTAATCATCCGATCTTTTATTCGATATAGAGATTCCTCATAAACTGCTTTATCCATCGCATGATCAAAAAAGGCCCCAGAAGGTCCAGGCAAAAAAGTAACCCCACTTACAAAGCCCATTCTCGCAGGTAAATAACTCAAATTAGCTATAGCAGGAACGGGATCTCTTGTAGAAGCATAATTACCATAGCTAGCCTGTCCCATACCTTGAATAAATCTAGCAGATCCGAGAGTTCTTGTGTGGATCAGGGCGCGGTCTTCTGCTGACAATCCTTCCAGGCCGTGGAATATGACTTCGCCTCCTTGACTGAAGGAAATGCTTAGGACTTGTGCATTTGGATTTATGCTTTTTGCGCTATCTATGGCATCCATTAACGATTTCGTAGCTACGCGGGATGTTTCTGAAAGGATATTGCATTTGTCAAATATGGTGTCGATCAAATTGCTCACAGTACCTCTTCCGGGGACGTGAAGCAATCTATAGGCGCAACCATCAAAATATTCCGAAACTTTTAGTGCTTGAGCCTTTCCCTCTTCAAAAGTATTATTCATACCATTGGTGTAATGCAAATAATATCTATCCAAAAAGAGCGGCCTATCATTTTTAAAGTCATGATCCACTTTATCGCGGTTCCATGACATAGTATAGCCGCTTAGGGAGCCATGCTCAGCTAAATAACCGATTGCCATCCCTATATCCTTGCGCATAGGCATAGGATCTAGGTGCCAGTAAGCTTGTTGCACAATTTGAGCGTTTGTCGTGAATGCATACTGGAGGCCTGAACCGATGGTTTTAAGGGTATCGCCAAAAGAAGAGTACCAGGAAGGTCGTGCTGTATCTTCGTCAAATAGACCGTAGGCATCGAAGTGCGTCAGGGGGTTATTGAAAAGATATGCATAGAGGTTAGGGCCTGATTCGTAACCTGTAGGATCTGCTGTTAGCCAACGGGCTAATTCGGGGTTATAGAATCTCCTTCCGAATAAGAGATACCCTTTGACGTTCCTCTTGGAGGCAAATCTCCAGGGGTTGATGCTATTTGATGGCGCATTTTCTTCGCCAAAGGCGCTATATTCGTATTGTTCTTGGATGGAGCCGTTGCTGTTTAGCAGAAGCGCCACATTCCCATTGTGATCATGTACAGGAACATAAGTTGTCTCATTGACCTCTACAGCAATTGCAGCTCCAATTTCTGCGCCTAAGCCGGATCCAAGGATTCGGAGATTGATAACCTCTCCTTCCTTTGCTATGGTTCCAATGTCGTTTTGTCCAACATAGAGCAATTTCTCATCACCAATACTTAAACAGCGGTTGTTTTCATCGAAAGTAAATTTCGTTTCTTCTCCCTCCACATCTAGCAAGACTAGGCGATCCAATGCATCGTACTTAAAACTAGTTACAGAGCCTGATTTTGTCTTTTTCATCAAATTGCCAGACAAGTCGTAGGAGTAAACACTCTCCCCATCATTTAGGATCTGATTCAGCGCATTGATCACATGGGCTCTATCATCTTTGGATGTACGATTATATAGTGAATCGTGCGAATAGGTATGAGAAAAATGTCCATTTTCATTTTTCAACTGATTCAACTGGTCATATTCATACGTGCTATTGCCCTCCATGGTTTCCTTTCGAATTAGGTTGCCCAATGGATCGTACTGGTTTTTTTGCCAATATCGGGTTCCTTGAATTGAGGTAACAGCATTGCATAGGTCGTATTGATATTTCAGTTGATCAGCACCATAAGCTAGTGAAGACGACGTTAGCCTTCCGGCGGCATCGTAACTCTCATAAGTATGAACATATTTTTCGTTTCCTGAGCTATCAAGGCGCATCACACTTTTCAAACGAGGCCCCTCGTATGTATACCTTACGACACTTGAATCGGGAAACGTCACTTTCTCTATCAGTCCTTCCAAATTAAAGCCACTTTCGATCGTTAAACCATTGGCTAAACTCTCTGAAACCACATCACCATAGCGATCGTATTCCCGAGTGGTGGCTCTATTCAAAACATGATCTTCGACTCGGATAGGATTTGATAGTTGATCGTAAGAATACTCATAATCTACGGATTGGTCGGTCGAAAAGAATCTGCTAAGCCGTCCCAGGTCGTCGTAACTATATTTCAAGGCAACTCCATCCGGTTTCGTATAGGTCTCTTTCTCGCCGTATTGGTTATATTGTATTGTAAACCTCTTTTCATCCGGTGATCCTGCTGCCTGAACTAATAAAACAAGCCTTCTCATGTTGTCGTGGACAAATTGATTAGTTACGATGCGTTGTTCCTCTCCATCTGCCATCACCTTATGCATTGTCTTCACACGCTTATCTGAAGAATTATAAAAATGTCTCGATTCTTGAAGAAGCTCTCCAACAGTGTTAAACTTATGCTCAAGGACCAATCTCCCCAAGGCATCCTGGACTGATAGCGATTTTTGACCTAAAGCATCTATTGTTTCAAGGCAAAGAGTCCTACCACCATTCTCAGCTACATAGTCAAATCTTTGTCGGCAATAAGTGATATATCCTAATGGATTGATTGTCTGAACAGGAACACCATGTGTATCATATTTAGTATTCGTAACGGAGAACCCTTCGGGAGTCTCGATCTCTTGCATGATCTGATGACCTTCAGCATCATAGGCAAACCTGGCTGCAGACAACACTGTTCCATCCAATAGTTCAACTCTCATTTCAATCTCTCTATTCAAGCTATCTTTAAGAGATACTTTAACGGAATTTCCTTCGATTGTTTTGGAGACCCTGCCCATAGAATCATATTGATATCGGGTGACTCGTTCGCCTTTAGTGACAGTGTGTACTCTTCCCGACGAATCGTAAGAGTACGTCGTTAGGTTACCCATTGCATCTGTTTCTGAAAGCAAATGAAAGGAGTCATAAACTGCTCGAGTCTCCATAAGCAATTCACCTGTTTTCGAGATCATTTGCTTGTGAACGATTCTGGATTGCGCATCGAGAGTGTAGTGTGTTTCTGAACCGTTCTTTGCAATTTCTTTTACCAGATTCCCTTGTAAATCGTATTCAAACCGTTCTTCAGAACCGTCCGGATAAGATATATGATAGGGTTTTTTATACAATGTATGTTTAAATCGAGTCACATTCCCTTCAGGATCCGTGATGGAGGAGATATTTCCCATTTCATCATATCCATACTTCGTAATCGGTTTAATCCAATCCCCTTCAGCATTTTGCACTAAAGGCGCTACCACTTTAATTGGTCGATTGAAAGCATCGAATTCAAAACAGGTTTCCTTGCCGTACACATCTATAGAAGCGATCTGATTTCCACACAAATCATACTTAAAGTGTTTGCTGAGGACTACATCCGGATGCTGCTCTTCCACTTTAATCAGACGATTCATGTAGTCATAATAAAAGCGTTTTGTGAGCTCCGGATTCGGTCCCTGTTCTGTGATTTTATTGTCATTTTCGTCATACGAAGATCGAACCTGGTCGCCAAGGGGGTTAGTATGGACCAAGCAATTTCCATGTCTATCATATTCCCAAGTTTCTGTAGCAAACAGATCGCGATTGGAATCATATGTTTCCTGAATCGTCAATCTCCCCAATTTGTCAAAAGTGTTGCGCTTTTCGAAAAGAAGTTTGTCTTCATTACTAGCTAAATCAACATAATATTCGCTCACGACTAAAGGCAATCCGTAGGGAAAGCTAGTACTTCTCGAAGTTCGAATAATTTTCCTGAAAGTCACTCCGGAGAGATTAAATAACTCCCTACCTTTGCCATCATCAATAACGTGCCACTCTTCTTGACCATTTTGGTCGTTGTGATAGAAGTGTCTTTCAAAAACACCCAGATCATCCGATTTATAGGTTGCCACCAATAAATTTGTGCCATGTTGATAGACGTACTCTGTCTTCACCTTTTCCTCGATAGATTGCTTCAACATTCGAAAAGGGGCGCCGTTGTACGCCTTACGTATGGCAAAGAGATCGCAATCACCCCCAATAGGCATACCTTTGTCGTTTACTGCAAAGGCATTGTCATGTTTACCGGTTAAATTCCCCCACAGCTGTTCTTCGACAGCATTACCTTCACCATCATAGATATAGTTTTTGCAAAATATCTTATGTGGAGAGTGAGCTGAACCAAAAGTTCTTCTTTGCAGCTCCATTTCATTTGGAGTTCCTTTCTGCCCCCAAAATAGGGATTCAATCGTATAAGGAGATTCGCCCTCTTGGCACTTTGTGATATCACTCAATCTGAAGTGGCTATTGAAAGCATAATTTGTAAGAAATCCTCTGGCATTGATCACACCTGTAATACCTCCCTCTTTTCCTCCATGAGGCACGTGGTACCTAAAGCGGTATTTCGTCTGCATTTCAGGGCCGGCTCCAACAGGCGCTTTAAGCTCTTTGACCTTGCAAAACTTGGATGAGGATACATCCACATCATCTTTTCGGTAGTAAAAAACTTCTAAATCACGCCCTTTTGGCAGCAATATTTTAGAAATTTTTGGCCACTCAATTGTCGATTTCAGAGTGTTTTTGTGATTTCTGTGGATATGCCCCTGATAGTATTCATAGCGAACCTCGGGTGCATTCGGCCTCTTTACGCGGGATACTTGCAGCGCTGTATCATAATCAGTTCCGTAGAGATTTCCATACTGCAACCAGGGGTCTTTGTTTTTATCTCGATTTTCGAGTTTTGCTTTTATTGCTTCATATTCCAATACTCTTCCATCGTTAGAGACATACTGCAGCCAATAGCGACCGGGCTTAGGATCGGTATCAATATGCAATTCATGCGTAGCTAGCTTTACTCCGTTAACATTTTTCAACGCCGTTTTAAACAGCTTTTTTTGATACTCTTTGTATACTTGTAAAGAATTGGGCTTCTCTTCGCTTATGAATTGAAAGTTGTTGTCGCTCAGATTGGCAAAATGCAATTTCGTACCATCTTCAGCAATAATGTCACACGCTTTTTCTTTGGGCTTCCACGTACACTCAGCATTTCGGATATTGCTGCTGGCTCCAATGACACCACTTGAAGAATTTGTAACGCCATTTTTAAGCATTTTCTGCCACATCATCGTGCGATTCCGTTTGTCCTTTTCAGCCCCTTGAAAGAGAAAATGCAAAGGTTGTCCAGTAGCGTCCTTGTAAATTGCAACGTAGCTTTGCTTTCCAAATTCCGATTTGTCCGCATCAAAAAACTCAACGTGCTTAAGAGATTCAAATGCCCAATAGATCTTCATCTCTCCTGCAGTTTGACGCAAAGCATGCGTGGTCGATTGGTTCCATGTCCTAGTAATTTGCAGTGGTTCCGGCCCAGGAATGACCATATCTACACTGTGATCAACAAACCCTCCTGAAATCACGTTCACATGTCCATCGATGATACAAGAGGGTTCTCCATCCAGGCTGGTTAACAACCCATCGTTAGGGGATGTAAAAGGCTTGAAATCAGCATTTAAAGCGTTCAATAAGCACAGGCTGAGAATGAAAAAACAACGAGGAATGAACATGAGTTTTGTGTCCTATTTTAAATTTCGTGCAATGTATACACTTTAGTGAAATTTATAACAATTAAAATAATTAATAGCATAAAAAACATATTTAATTATTGCGAAAAGATTTTGTTTGAAGAAATATTACAAATATGTAATAATGTTTCTCATAATTATGCGGATTGAAGAATACAACACACTTTTAAATCGCTCGTTAAATGCCGAGGGGAACAAGCGCTACTGCCGGATTAGTCGGCATGGGTATGCGTTGACTTCTAGGCGGAATGAGCGCGTCGACTTAAGGGAATTATTCAGCAATGCACAGGCG
>JBKEAL010000024.1:0-13122 GCA_047972195.1 Parachlamydiaceae bacterium | reverse complement strand
ATGCCTAACTTTGTTTTAGGCATCCCTGTGAAGTTTATGTTCACCTTTGCGTGGCTCTTAACCGTATATAATCTCTTTGCGACGATTGCGACAAGGGTATATCAAAAAATGTATGTTTCCCTTTGGTATGTGATGGGAACGCTGATCTGGACAACTTTTACTTGGGTAGTTGGAACCTATGCGATCTATTGGGTTCCAGGAGGCATTTCAAGAGTCAACGTCAACTTTTTTTACGTCCACAACCTTGTTGGATTGATTTTTACACCTATGGGGCTTGCGATCGCCTATTATTCTCTTCCAAAGCTAGCAAGGACGCCGATTTATAGCCACAGATTGTCTATGGCAGGGTTTTGGACAATCGCATTCGTGTACGCTTGGGTGGGCGCCCACCACATCATCCACGGTCCAATGTCGCAATGGTTGCAGACTACTTCAATAGTCTTTTCGAGTTGGGTGTTTATTCCTGTCTGGTCTGTTGTCACTAACTTATTTGCTACTCTCAAAGGTAAGTGGGAGCTATATAATCAGGTCGCAGCGATCCGTTTTATCCAGATGGGTGTGATTTTTTATCTTTTGACCTGCATCCAAGGTCCATTGCAAGCCTTGAGAAACATCAATGAAATCACTTCTAAGACCGATTGGATCATCGGCCATTCGCATGTGGCTCTTTATGCGACGTTTACCTTTTTTGCGATGGCAGGTGTGTACCAAGCGATACCTCATTTAACGAAGAAACCGCTATGGTCAGTGAAGCTTGCAGACTGGCATTTTACTTTGAGCATCATCGGAAGCTTCTTTTTCATTCTTTCGCTGTGGCTTGGCGGCTTTTTGCAAGGGGTAATGTGGTCCGATTGGGCTAATGGTTCAACTTATGCCCAGTACCACGACAACTATACGGCGAGAAATTTTTTAGATACGGTCGCAGATATGCATACCTGGTGGGCTTTAAGATCTTTTGGAGGCATTATTGTCACCTTCGCCAACATGCTATTCGTTGTCAACATCTTCAATACTGTCATGCTGCCGGAATCAGATGAATTGGAGGTGGATGCATGAAAGATAAAATCTATCATTTTGTGCATAACCTGGATCTTTCTGCTTACTTAACTGTGATCGGGATTATTTTATTGTTTTCCGGCTCTATTATTGTGACCTTAATTGCTCCGAACTATGTCGATCCAACCTGGACGATGCCTTCAAGCCAGTACCAGAAGCAGATGTTTGAAAGATCGGACCCTCATTACTACATCAGCAGTGCGGGCACTGGTGGACAGGAGTTGCATCAGGTTCACCACTTAAAAAATGGGGAAACCCTTTTGGCGTTTAAAGAGACTGCTGTTCTCAAAATTAAAGCAGCACCTGGCCTGGAAAATTATGTTACAAAGGTAGACGATCAGACGCTAAAGCTCACCTCGAAATTGCTCCTTCTCCGCAAAATCGGCAGTGATAAGGGTCTGCCGATCTATGAATTATACGACCCTAAATTGGAGGAGGCGTTTTCTTTGGCCACATCCGATGGGATTTTGCAAGATTGGGTCGATAGCGATTTCCGGATTGTTGAAGAGAAGGCGCCCTTCTTTTCCGATGCTGGCGCCATTTACGTAAACAATCCCATAGAGTTCCATTACTCTGTGCAGAATCTGGATGGTAGGACGCGCTGGAAATATGACGCTGAGGGAAAAAGCGTTGCCAATTTGGAAGAGTTGAAGTCCGCGCCGTTGAGCTTCTCTTCCCGAAAGGAACTGATCGAAATGGGAGAGCATATCTACGCTATTGAAGGGTGCTGGTACTGCCACACCGACCAAACGCGCACTCTGGTTCAAGATCTTGTGGCCAACGGATCTGATTCCTATCCTGCGCCTCCCTCATCGCCTAATGAATACATTTACCAAAAGATCACTTTTCCCGGAACCAAACGAAACGGGCCGGACTTATCTAGGGTAGCAGTCAAGCGACCCAGCCGCGACTGGCACAAGGCGCACTTCTGGTCTCCGATGACAGCCAGCAAAGGATCGATCATGCCTTCGTTCCGCCATTTCTTCGATTTTGATCCACGTGGAACTTCTCCATTAAAACCCGGAGTGCCCAACCATCGGTTTGAGGCTGTATTTCAATATCTTATGACAAAGGGCTCCCGCATTACGGCTCCAACGGAAGCGTGGTGGCTCGGAAAAGATCCGATCCAAACCTTGGAAATCATCGAAGGGAAAAAGGTGCTGCCGTGAACGCAGATGGATTTGGATTAATAGGGCTGGTCGTCGACTACGCTATGATCATCGCCTTTTCTTTAGGCGCTATGATTTTATTTGCTTATTTGTGGAAAAAAGGCCGTTTAGATTTTGATGAAGAAGCGAAGCACCAGATGATGGAGGAAGAATGAGCGAGGATAATGAAACAGAATTTTATGGCGATCCAGGCATCGAATCCAACAATGCAAAGATCCCTCGCTGGCTGATCTGGACTTACCTTATTCTTCCGATTTGGGGATTGTTTTCTCTCTACTATTACTGGAATGGCAGCCACGGCTGGCTAGACCGCGGCTATTGGGAGCAGCTGCAAAGAGCAGCCAATACCACATTTCCTACTAAAGAGAACCGCCCTTTTTAAAGTCTTTTCTAATGTTAATCGCATTTTCAATTAATTGTTCATTTGCGCGCTCATCATTACGTGCATAAGTTCTAAAGTTAGTTATGGATGGGGATTCCTGGACGTTGATGATGACGAGATCCTGATCTGCATAAGAGATCAAACAGCTGCGGATGCTATCTTCTCTATCCCCAGTGATGGCATCCACCATCGTTGACCCTTTAGGGATAAAAAATACTCCGACGCAGACGGGCCCCACTTCATCGACCACGATATTTCTCTTTTCCAATACCTTAGTCCCGGGCGCAACTTCAGAAATCACATCGTAGATATATTCAAAAAAACAGCTTAAGACATCGCTGCCGGGAAGCTGCTTCTCAAGTTTTTCTTTAGAGTCGATAGAGACTTCAATCCGCTCCATCTGACCGAAACTGGAGTGAAAGGTAATCCCAACCACTCCATCCCCTTGGAAAGGAAGTTCGTAGATCTCTTCATAGTCTTTTGCTTTTACATTGAAAATGCCCTTTGGATCGTAGTAGCGGCCTTCCACGATTTTTCCCTCCAATCGAGGCTTAACCATCGGCATTTCAGTCGAGCTTTTGGTTGGCGCACAAGCTGTCACAAGTGCTAAAAGAAAGAGTATTGTGAATTGTTTCAAAAGTTATCTCCTTAAAAAAAGATGAAGACACAAAGAGTTAACTTTGTGCCCTCACGTTTCAATTTTCTATTTAAATTTCGACGCAGGTCATGATCTTATCGATATCGTAACCAATCTCTTCAAATGCTTCTCGTCGAGCTAACAAATTCTGGATGAAAGGCGGGTACACTTGCTCATTTGGCCTTACGAGCAGATCGCCCTCGTAATCAACCAAAGTGGTCGCAACAGCGAGCTGCTTGCTGGCGCTGGCTGAAGGCGTATTTGCTAGTCTATCCCACTCCCCATCACTGTTTAAGGCGTGATTTTGCGGAGCAAGCGATGCAATAGCCAGATTGGTTAAATCTATCCCCTGGCGGTTATGCACAGTGGAATGCCAGAAGGTGGCAAAGAAAAGAATGTGGCAGCAGAAGCGCTTTAGCCTTTTCACATCATGCTCGTTATCTTGGATAATGGGCTTAAAACTCTTGGTGACTCCTTTGTAATTCAAAAAATCCGATTCATCAAAACAGAGTTCTGAACCATCGGCCCATTCTTCGCGATTACAACTAGGAGCCACTCTTGGTGTGCTTTTTTTGAAAAGGCGTTCAGACATCGAGCGAATTTCTTCAAGCCATTCACCTTCCAATAGTTCAGGATGCTCATTAAAAAAGGTGTTTACTGTTGGTTTAACGACTTCATCCCAGTAAAGATTGGCAGCTGCTGCAAAACGGCATTGTCTATTGATTGGCTTTCGCGGAGAGAACGTGTCTTAATCCATCTCAGATATGGTTTTTTTAAGGCATTGGTTGATCCCTTCGGGAGAAACTCCGGAAACATTAAGTACGCCAGAAGGACCGAAGATGAGCCCAGCTCCAAGGTGGTTGATCGGTTGGACGCCTTCTAAATGAGGGCTTAAAAGTTGATACAACGGGTTTTCCGTAGAGATGCAGTCAAAAAACCCTAACGAAACGAAGCCTACGTAGATATGGCCTTTTCCTAAATGCTCTTTAATTTCCCCTTCTATAATCCCCATGGAAGCAAAAAGCTGCAAAAATCTTAGAAAATCTGGCGATTCAGGTGTTTTCGTGACAGGTTTTTCTCCCGGGTAGGCAATGGTCAGCTTCTTAATGGAGAAACTGTCCTTTTCATTAATTAGAACGATTTTAGCATCAAACAGATCAGCGCCTTCATCCCTTCCTACTCCTGCCCAAGTGATTTCATGCTCAAAAGTGTTATTGGAACCTCTTTTCAATAGGACGGGGTTAACTCCATTTAAAATCAGATCGATGACCTGCTCTGAAGAAAGCTCTTTTCCATTATCCGGATAAAGGTCTTGAATCTGCTCAGTAGTTAACCCGATGGCTTTTGCTATTAAAGCTGTGGATTTTGGGAAGAGGGAATTTTTAAGTAGATTGAGTTTGAAGCCTAGTGTGGCCTGTTGAGGCGTATAATCGAGATTTGAAGGTTGTTTTTGGATGGGAAGATCATCCTCAAAATCGTAAAGTTCTACCACTAGTTTGAGTAGATCTGATGGACAGTCATGTGTGTAACTGATAGGAATGGAAGCAATCTTTCTTTCTCCTTCCCCCTCGCGCGCCGTTTTGTGTTCAAAGACTTCGATATAGGCGCGTGTGGCCTTTATTTCTTCCTCTATAGTCATTTTTGGAAGAGTAAACGTGAAACGTCCTTTACGGTCAGTTTTGGTTTCAGGAATGGATTGGGAAAGACAAAAAAACCAGTCAGATTTTGGAACAAGACGCACAGTTCTTTTACTTATGGGTTCTCCATCCGGATGGATAAGAGTGCCATGTAAAGAAACGGTTGTAGATGCTGAGATAGCCATGAAAACCTCCTTAATTCGATAAGCGATTAGAAAATAAGGAGCGGATTTTGTCAATCCAGATAACTTTCCATTAGTTTTAAAGCATCATCGTTGAGCCAGTTTGCTTGCAGTTTTTCAATGAGGGATCTTCGGGGATTGCCGGCCATGCTCTCTGTCAGTATGCTTTGAAGCGGAAGCTGCCTTGCATTGAAGAATTCCAAGAGGGCTTTCATCTCATCTATTTCGCCAACAAGGACTGCCATGTTTAGGATATATTGACATGGGATCCTCCGTTTATAGCCGGTTCATTAGCCATTTTTTCGCTAAGGCATCGTGCAACTTCGCCAACGCAAGAGAGGCGGTAGCGATTTCTCGATCTTCAAACTCGGCACCGCACAGAAAGGTCACGGCATTTGTTCTTGCTATGCAATAAGTGATGAGTTGCGTTTGATATTCTTTCAAATAAACCTTGAATTCTGGACTGTCATCATTCATGACTCGATCAACGAGTTCCGAAATGCTAAATTCAAGACCCGATTTCAATAAGAATCTCAGTACGTATGCTTTATTTTCTGGAGCAGAGTTTAATGAAGCTGTTACAAAAGCGGGAACGACAGCGGGGTTCTTGCTCAATCCTTTAAATAGGTAGGTCTCAAGGTTCCTGAATGGAAGAAGTTTGGGAAATACCTCCTCAGCTTCCTGAGCGGAGAGTTGTTTCACAAGCCGGTAACATAAATCTGGCGATTTGGCGAGTTCTTCGCTGTTATTTACAAGCCCCCTGATCTCTTCACGAGGCCTTTTGTCTTTCACTACGGATTTTATCGCATAGAAAGGATCCGAAATAGACTCTAAAGTATTTAAGCTGCAGATCACGATGAGGCCCTTTTGTTTTTGACGATCTTACGTCGCGTAGTTTTTTTCCGTCAACGAGCCTTTCTGTTTATACAGGGTGTAGCAGGGACGATCGCGAAGCATGCACCCCGATTACATTAACAGGATAAGGCACAGGATTGGCTGTGCCGGCAGGATATACAGAATAGCGGCAGAAGGACAAAAAAAGAATTTTCCTTTTCTCTTTTTCTATTCTGTCAGTCAATTACATGGTTGGAATGTAAAGCGGATTGACATGGAACGATGAGGAAGAAGGTGTAGATGATGCCGCTCGTTAGAGAGATGAGAAAGGGATTCGTGAAACCGGAGAGGAGCCAGAGAGTGTAGAGAGATAGGTAGCCGAATTTTTCGCTTGTGATTGGAGGGAGGAGAAAGCGTGCGCCGATGTAGGCAAGAGGGATGAGGATGAGGAAAATGCCGAGGAGGCCAAATTGCATGAGGAATGCTACCCATTGCACTTCGTAATTGTGGGGAATGTCTTTGTCGCGGATGCAGGCCTTTGTGTAGCCTCCGAGCCCTGCTCCGAAGAGCGGATGGCGGTCGCACTGCTCCATAAGGGCGTCCACTTGTTGGCGGCGATCTAGGTCGGAGTAGTAATTGTTACTGCTAAAGAGGCGCATCTCCACAGCTTTTGCCACTTTTTCGGGGCCAGCAGCGATGACTCCGGCTGTTAAGGCCAAAAGGCATAAAGCCCAATACTTGGCCTGCTTGTTCCAGGCTAGAGTGAGTCCATGTAGGAGGATCGCAATGGCATAGATCGCAATCAAATAGCGCGAGAAGCTGAGCAGTGTGGAGGCAAAGGAAATGAGAACAAAAAAGATGCGAAACTTCTTGCCGAGCTTTAATCCCAATGTATCGGATTGAAGTACGAAATAGAGAAGGAATGGCGTGACGATATCGACGGAAGTTTGGATCCTTCCCAAGTCCCCGACGATGTTCATGCTCATAAAGCGCAGACCCGTTTTCTCCATCAAAGGCCATAAGTTGATAATCTTCAGCACGTGCAGCGTCATAAGACCTACCTTTAACGCGCAGTAGGATGCTTGAGCGTAAATGGCGCAGCGGAATATTTGTGCGGGTGCGATCAGACCATCTTTGATGTAATACCAGGAAGCCAGAGGTACGAAGAGAGTGGTCAAAAACACTTTAAATTGATCGAATTGCCCCGACGGAATCAAGGGGTCTTGGCCCATGCCTGCGAGATACCACAATCCTAAAAAGAAGAGCGAGAAAAAGAGAAAGAGGAAAGCGTGCGCTTGGGAAGGGCGCAAAGTAGGACGCGATAATACATAAAAGAAAAAAGCGCCCCCTGCAGATAGAAAACTCAAGCTTTTTGGGGAGAAAAGGCCGTGGTTGCCATCTGATGGAAGGACAAGTCCAACAATTAGCAAAAGAAAAAAGCTGTAATAAGCTAACGTCTTAAACATTTTAAGTTCCCTAATTGTAAAGAAAATCGCTATACTAATACACATGGAAATGATCAACACTGAAATCTCTGATGTGAAAATCTTTATTCCGAAGGTGTTTGGAGATGCTCGCGGCTTCTTTTTGGAGTCTTACAATGAACGGGTCTTTTCTGAACTACTTGGTCAAAAGCTGCAGTTCGTTCAGGATAATCATTCCCGCTCAGGAAAAAATGTGCTGCGCGGCCTCCACTTTCAAAAAGAACACGCCCAAGGCAAACTGGTGCGCGTGGCGACTGGCGAAGTATTTGATGTGGCTGTTGACTTAAGGAAGGATTCTCCAACCTTCAAAAAATGGGTCGGCATGCATCTCTCTGAGGAAAATCAGCATATCGCCTGGATTCCTCCCGGCTTCGCTCATGGATTTCTCGTTTTGTCAGATCAGGTAGACCTTCTCTATAAAGTCACCGATTTCTACCATCAACCCTCTGATTGTGCTCTAGCGTGGAATGATCCCGAGATCCAGATCGCATGGCCTTTGGAAGAGGATCCGCTGCTTTCAGAAAAAGACGCTCGAGCTAAATCTTTCGCTGAATTAGAACGGATTCTTTAAGAAGAGGCTAACGGCTCTTGTCATGTAGTTTTGGCGTAAAAGACCCTGTTTATACGCTTGTATCTGATTGTGCGTCCAACCCTTTTGATCAGCTTCAATCACCGTTTTGAACAGAGCAATCTGATCTTGGGACAGCTTGGTATGATATTTATCCAGGAACGCTTCTGCCTGGATTTTTCTTTTAAATTGTTGTTTGCGTGCGGCAGCAAAGCGCTCTTTATCCCTAACTTTGTCGAAGTAGGCTTTTAAACCTGCCTTTTTGGCGCCAAGGGTGTTCTTCCCATGCTGTCTGTATAATATGGATGGTTTTTCAAGAGCAATGATTTTTCCAAATGCAGCGGCGGCAAGCGCTGCCCACCAGTCGTGCATGATCGCCTCATTAGGAACCCCTTCAATCAGGTTTGCAAGCGCTTCATTCATCAATACGGTGCAGCCGGTGACGTTATTTGAAACCAGGAGGTGCGATAGCGCAGATTTGTTGAGCGGGTCTAACCCCGTATAATTCCAGAATGAAGAAGCGATCTGGTTCAAGCTTCCATCTACGACTCTTAAGTCTGTGTGGATCAGGATAGGGGTTTTGTCGGAAAATTTCTGTTCAGCATTATTCATTGCCTTCATGCAATTTTCTATTTTTTCAGGCAGCCATACGTCGTCTTGATCGCTAAAGGCGAGGTAAGGAGCATTCCGCGATTGTAGAAGTTTGGAAAAATTGCCAATGCAGCCGAGGGGCGTATCAGAAGATAAAAAACGAATGCCGTGTTCTTTCAGAATGTTCCTTGACGCGTCTTTAGAGTTGTCATCGGAGGCTAAGATGTCGATCTCATTGTGGGTTTGGTTGAGGAGAGAGCGCAGCTGTTCATGGAGGAAACGCTCGCCATTGTAAGTGGCCAATAGGATCTGTACGCGTTCCTTTTCACTCATGTGTGATGGACCATGCTGTTTTGAGGATCGTGCCTTCAAAGACTCCTGAGCCGATGTGGGAGGAAGATTTGACTTCACTGAACACAGGCATCTTCAATGAGACCTCCTCGTGGAGGATCTTCTGCATTTTTTTGTCGAAGTAGACGGGATGAACGGTATATTCTCCCTCCCAGAGAATGTCTGCAGGGATAGGAACGGTGATTGAATAGCGGCCAACCTGCTTTAAATGGTTTCCTAAAGGCTCATTTTGATTGATAAGAGATTGAGCCACCACGATCCCTCTTCCATTTTTGATCTCAATCCCTAGGATGCCTGCAGGGCTCTCCTCTTTCACCTCGCATTGCATTTTGAGATGCACAGTTTCGTTTTGATAGAAGAACTCTCGTTCCTTTTTAACTGACGCGGAAAGGAGGCGGAACGATTGATCTCCCAAGTTCCCTTTCCAGGAGAATGCGGATCTTCGTGACGATTTTAGGTACTCATGAACGCAGGACTCGATCTCTCCTGCCATTTTAAGCGATCCATTTTCAAGGTAGAGGCCTTTGTTGCACAACGCTAAAGTTGCTTGAGGATTGTGGCTGACAAACAAGATGGTTTTTCCCGATCTGCTGACGGAATCCATTTTATTTAAGCACTTTTCCTGAAACTGCGCGTCTCCTACGGCCAAAACCTCGTCTACAATAAGAATGTCGGGTTCTAGGTGGGCTGCGATTGCAAAACCTAAGCGCGTGTACATGCCGCTAGAGTAGAACTTCACGGGTGTGTCGAGGAATCGTTCGACTTCGGAGAAGGCGACGATTTCGTCGAATTTTTTCTGAATCTCCTGTTTGCGCATCCCTAAGATCGCTCCATTCAGAAAAATGTTCTCTCTTCCTGTCAGTTCCGGATGAAATCCCGTTCCCACCTCAAGCAGGCTGGCCACCCTTCCCCGTATCCTGACAGCGCCTTCCGTTGGATAAGTAATGCGCGAAAGGATTTTGAGAAGAGTTGATTTGCCTGAACCGTTTTTCCCCATGATCCCGATGCGGTCTCCAGGATTGCATGTGAAGGAAACATCTTTCAAAGCCCAAAAATCTTCGTATGAGCGCGACTCTTCCTGTTCTTTGCCCAAACATTTGTCTTTGAATTTCTTTGCGTGCTTTGTCAACGATTCGACGATAGTGGAGTACGCCCCTTGCGACTCGTGGCAGATTCTATACTTTTTGGACAGCTGTTGAACTTCGATGATTGGTTTCATAGTTTATCTGCGAAAGTACGCTCCATTCTGCGAAAGTAATAATAGCCGCTGATTAGCAAAGTAAATGAGAGGAGAATGGAGGCTAAAATAGAGAATCCGATGTCGGGATAGGTAATGCCGAAAATCGACCAGCGGAATCCGTCGATGATTCCTACCATCGGATTCAAAAAGTAGAGATAACGCAGCGGCTCAGGAATAATAAATGTGCCGTAGCCCACCGGTGAGAGGAACATGCCGAACTGCATGAGAAAAGGTACAATGATGCGGAAGTCTCTATACTGTACGGTTAAGGCAGAAAACCAGAGGCCGGCGCCTAAGCATAAAGTAACCAGGACGAAAAAAAACAAAGGCAATAGCGCTAGAGTGAACGAAAATTTAGTGGCGGAAAAGAGGAGCAGGATTGCCATTAAAAAGATGCTGACAGCATAATCTACGAGGTGGACCATCAATTGGCTTGCAGGAATGATCAATCGCGGAAAGTAAGTTTTTGTGATCAGTTGTGAATTGTTGATCAGGCAATTGCATGCATCGATCGTTGCGTTAGAAAATAATTGCCAAGGAATCATGCCGGCGAAAACAAAGAGGTAGTAATTGACATTTTCCGAAGGTAGGTTAGCGATCCTGCCGAACACCATTGCAAAGACCGCCATCGTCAGCAAAGGGCGGATCAAAGCCCAGGCTATGCCGAAAAAGGCTTGCCGATAACGCACGACGATATCGCGCATCGCAAAGAACGCAAACAGGTCGCGAAAGCGGAACAGATCTTTTAGATATTCCCGATCTATTTTTGTCGGTTCTATCAATATCGACTTTTTATTTTTTTCCATATTGGATCTCGGCGAGATAGTAACATACGCTCTGATTATTTCAACAGAATTCAATTGACTCATAAAGGGTACAGTTTCTACCATTGCCCCGACATAAGGAGTTCAAAACATGAAAGGAATTATATTGGCAGGCGGAAGCGGAACCAGGCTGCACCCTTTGACGTTGGGCGTGTGCAAGCAACTGTTGCCGGTTTACAACAAGCCGATGATCTATTATCCCCTCTCTGTTTTGATGATGGCAAATATCCGTGAAATTTTGATCATCACAACTCCTGCAGATCAGGAACAATTCAAGCGCCTTTTGGGAGATGGTTCGTCGATCGGACTCACTTTGAGTTATGCGATCCAGGAGCAACCGAATGGTTTGGCTGAAGCGTTTATCATCGGCGAAGAATTTATCGGATCAGACCCTGTAGCCCTTATTCTAGGGGACAACATATTTTATGGAGCTAATTTAGAGCAGCTTGTGAAAAAAGCAGCCTCCAGAACAGAGGGAGCGACCTTGTTTGGATACCAGGTAAAAGATCCTGAGCGATATGGAGTGGTCGAGATCAATGAAAAAGGAGAAGCTCTCTCAATCGAAGAGAAACCGAAAATCCCTAAGTCGAGTGTTGCGGTGACGGGACTCTATTTTTACGACAATGATGTTGTGGGCATTGCTAAAAGCTTGAAACCGTCTCAGCGAGGTGAACTGGAAATTACCGATGTCAATTGCGCCTACTTGCAAAGCGGTAAGGCGGTGGTCGAAGTGATGGGCAGAGGATACGCGTGGCTCGATGCGGGAACGTTCGATAGTTTGATGCAGTCCTCGCAATTTGTTCAGGTGATCGAAGAACGTCAAGGGCATTACATCTCCTGTATTGAAGAGATTGCTTTCAATCAAGGTTTTATCAACCGCGAAGCGCTAATTGCTCTAGGAAAGAAATTGGGAAAAAGCGCTTATGGCCGTTATCTTACAGAAGTCGCTTCAGAAAAGGAACTCCTCCATGTCTAACGAAAGAAAGCCATGCAATATTTTAGTGACAGGCGGATCGGGCTTTATTGGATCTGCATTTATCCGTTATTTGCTGCTTAAGACAGGATTTCAGGGCACAATCACCAACCTCGATGCGCTTACCTATGCGGGCAATCCCGAAAATTTACAACCGGTAAGCGAAGACAAAAGGTACCGATTTGTTCAAGGCGACATTCGCAACCAGTCTCTTGTAGAACATATCCTCGAAGAGCAAGCGATTGATTCCATTGTGCACTTCGCAGCAGAAAGCCACGTAGACCGCAGCATTTTGGGCCCCCAAGCCTTTATAGAAACCAATGTGATGGGGACATTTCATCTCTTGGAAGCAAGCCGAAAAGTTCCGGGCATCCATTTTCACCACGTTTCAACCGATGAAGTGTATGGTTGCTTAGGCGATACCGGTTTTTTCACTGAAACAACTCCCTATAGCCCGAACTCACCCTACTCAGCGTCCAAAGCCGCTTCAGATCACCTCGTCAGGGTATATGGAACAACTTACGGCCTGTCAACCTGCATCTCCAATTGCAGCAATAACTACGGGCCTTACCATTTCCCTGAAAAACTCATCCCGCTAATGATCCTGAATTGCGTACGGAGGAAGCCCCTTCCCGTCTATGGAGACGGCAAAAACGTGCGCGATTGGCTCTATGTGGACGACCATGCTGAAGCTCTCTGGCTCCTTTTACAAAGAGGAAAGAAGGGTGAAACCTATAACATCGGCGGAGAGCAGGAGCGTAAAAACATAGAGATCGTGCATCAGATTATCGAGACGATTGCCCCCCTGATCGGCGCAGAAGAAAAGGAGTTAAAAGCTCTCATTACTTATGTCAAAGATCGCCCAGGCCACGATTTCCGCTACGCTCTCGATTGCACAAAAATGAAGCGAGAGTTTAGTTGGACGCCCTCACCTTCATTCAAAGAAAACTTGAAGCATACCATCCAGTGGTACCTTGCAAACGCTGCCTGGATTGAGAACATTGAATCGGGTTCCTACCGCCAATGGCTCGAAGAGAACTATTCTAAGAGAAGTTAGTTGCCAATTCCCTAGCTCCAGCGCTCGGATTTTTTCAACGATAGAGTAAGGGAGGATGAAAATCCTCCCTTACTCTATCGTTGAAAAAATCCGAGCGTATTGGTATGAGAGCGCTTACATCTTTTGTAGCATTTTTC
>JBKEAL010000289.1:0-2903 GCA_047972195.1 Parachlamydiaceae bacterium | reverse complement strand
GGCGGGACTGATTTTCTATTTTTATCACAATTTTTGGAGAGTCGATTTAAAAAGCGGCTTAAGCCCCTATACGGGGATGCCTGTGAGACCCGCAAGAGAGCTGACCTATTACACGAAAGACAAAATATACGCCTATTTGCGAGGTCTCGCCGAGTATGAGAATCGGCCCTTTGACTTTGATCAGGCTGCTCTGTGCCGCGATACAGGAAGAATTTTTCCTGATTGTGCGACATGGTTGGGTGGTTATTCCTTAGATTGGAGCTTCTTGCGCAAAAGATACAAAGGCAACTTTGTTTCGTGGGGCAGTTTGACGGAGGAAAGAAAAAAAGAGATTAAAAAAATGCACGACCCTCTGGATGGGTATCAGGTGCTATTTTCATCTAAAAATCCTTCCCCAAGGCATGTGGAAGAAGACTTTGCCTTGATGAAACCGGGTCCTCTCTATGTCGACCCCGATACAGGAGTGTTCTTAGGCTGGAAAATCGTCCCGGACACCGAACTTGAAGTAATGATCGTACAAAAACCTAGAAAAACGCATATGGTGACACTGAAGCAATGACAAAAGAAAAAATCCTCATTACAGCCGCCCTTCCCTACGCTAACGGACCGCTCCACTTTGGTCATATCGCCGGAGCCTACCTTCCTGCCGATTGCTACGCAAGATTCCAACGATTAAAAAAGAACGACGTGCTCTTTCTGTGCGGGTCAGATGAATATGGCGTAGCGATCACGATGAGCGCAGAGTTGGCCAATAGATCTCCTCAAGAGCATGTGGACCTGTTTCATGGCGTCATTAAGAATTTTTTCGACAATTTGGGTCTTTCTTTCGATCACTACTCGCGCACGACATGGCCGGGGCACGTAGAGGCGGTTCAGAAGTTCTTTCTTGATCTCTTAGAGAAGGGGTATATCGAAGCTCGTGAGACCGACCAGCTCTATTCAGAAGCGGATGGACGATTTCTTGCTGACCGTTATGTGACAGGCACATGCCCTCGATGCGGGTTTGAAAACGCACGCGGCGATGAATGCCCCTCCTGCGGCGCAAGCTTTGAAGCGACCGACTTGAAAAATCCGCGTTCTAAGCTAACGGGAGCGCCTTTAGTCACTAGAAAAACAAAACATTGGTTTCTGCTTTTAGAAAAGTTTAAGCCTCAGTTGATCGAATGGCTGTCTAAGAAACAGTGGAAGAGCAATGTATTGAATTTTGTCATGGGGTACATTAACGAACTGCACGCTAGAGCGATTACTAGAGATTCTACTTGGGGCGTACCGATCCCGCTTCCAGGCACTGAAGGAAAGGTGTTGTATGTTTGGTTTGATGCGCCGATCGGATACATTTCGGCAGCAAAGGAGTGGGATGCTTCCCGCTGGAAAGATTACTGGCTGGATCCTAAAACAAAACTGGTGCAATTTCTCGGCAAAGACAACATTCCATTCCATGCGGTGATCTTCCCTGCGATGGTCATGGGGCAGTCACTACCTTTGAAGCTAGTGGACGAGCTGCCGGCTAATGAATTTTTCCTGCTTGAGGGCAGACAATTTTCTAAATCGGATAACTGGACGATTGATCTTGAGCGCTTTTTCAAGAACTTTACCACAGACCAAATTCGCTATGCAATCGCAGCTAATGCGCCTGAAACCCAAGATGCGGAATTCACCTGGAAAGATTTTCAACTGCGCTGCAATAGTGAACTGGCAGGAAAACTGGGTAATTTGGTGAATCGCGTATTGGTGTTTGCTAAGAACCAATGCCAGGGCCTTGTGCCTGCATTAGATGCTCTCCAGCCGATCGATTCGGAGTTTTTGGATCAGATCAGGGCTAAGGTGCTGGAAGCTTCACAGGCGTACGATCAATTCAAATTGCGCAGAGCGTCTCAAATCTTGATGGAGTTGGCGCAGCTAGGCAATGTTTATTTTGATGCGAAAAAGCCATGGCAGGACGCAAAAAGAGAAGGCGGCAGGCCTGCAATGGAAACAACGATCGCATGCTGCCTGGAGTGCATAAAAGCATTAGCTCTAATCGGTTACCCAATCCTTCCTTTCGCTTCAGAGAAGATCTGGTATCTTCTAGGGTTTAGCCGTTCTCTGCAGGATTATGGTTGGGACGAGGTGTCTATTCTCATCATCCCAAAAGACCAGGCCCTTGGCGAACCTGAGATTCTCTTCAAGAGAGTAGAGGATCTCCTCATTGAAGAGGAGATCCGGTTGCTTAAGCAAAGGTAGGGAGAGGAACCGAGTTGTAAGTCGGTCTCTTTTTGTACTTTTTGTAGAACGACATTCCGAGACCTATTAGAGGTAACGCGAGGAGCGCTACAGCAAGTGGGATGCCCACAAAGGAAAGCGTCGTAAGCGCCAAGGCCGTCAGGATGATAGACGAGGCAAGCACGGTGATGAGGAAGACGTTGAATGCGATGTTTCTTTTCTCGTGGCGGATGCCCTTTTTATGAAGCAGCGCTTTCAAGTCCCATTTTTCAATCTTACGTGTGGCTGTTTTCGCCAGTTCCTCATTCATTTCTCGAGGAGCATCGCGCATCTTTTCCCAGGTGGCAATTTTCTCCTCATATTTATTCGTTGCTTCACGGGCACTTTGCAACCCATCAGCTGCTTTCAAGAACCGTTTGACTTCTTTAATCGCCTTCTTTTGGGCGATCTTGTTTCTTATACGGAATAGTGGCGCCTTCGGGTTGTTTTCAAGCCTTTCTTGTTTTTCTACCGAAATTGCCATTTTCTCTAGCTTTTTGAAGGCTATTTCTTCGGATTTCCCCTGTTGAAGTTGGTATTTTACCACTAATTTTTCATTCATGGTTTCAAGTTTTTCATTGGCATATTGCGTTCTGACGTAGCCATGTTGCTCAATGCTTTTCCAGAGCTTTCTTTTGTCGTGGCAATGGGTGATCTTCCCT
>JBKEAL010000251.1:0-1768 GCA_047972195.1 Parachlamydiaceae bacterium | reverse complement strand
GAGCAGTATTACGTGTCGAAGTTTTCACAAGTTTATCTATGCCTAAATCAAGAGCAAGCTTGTTCAACGTTTCGCGTTGTACTATCTTAGAGCGCATATTGGTAAGGAAACCTTCTTTCTTGAATTCGAATTCCTTAAACACAATATCAGCAACAATAGCATCCAATATTGCATCGCCGAGAAATTCCAGACGTTCGTTATTTATCCATCTCCCATCTTTCATTTTGATGGAAGAAGACTTGTGTAGCAGAGCTTGTTCGTATAGAGTGATGTTGTAGGGATAGAATCCGCATATTTTGAAAAAAGATACATAAGGCTCCTTCCCTTTTTTGTGAAGAAGCCTTACTTTTCGATATATCTTTTTAAGCACGTTGTGACTTATTTCTTAAACTTTGTTACTATCACACAAGCATTATGTCCTCCAAAACCAAATGTATTAGAAAGGGCGGTATTGATAGTCCTTTTTTGAGCTTTATTAAAAGTGAGATTTAATTTGTAGTCAATTTCAGGATCCTCATCTCCTTCTGTGAAGTTGATAGTAGGAGGGACTATATCATTTTGCACTGCTAGTACGCAAAACATAGTTTCCAATGCTCCGGCAGCACCAAGCAAGTGGCCTGTCATCGATTTGGTTGAACTGATGTTAAGATTGTAAGCGTGTTCGCCAAAAACTTCTTTTATAGCTTTGATCTCTGATGGGTCACCTACAGGAGTTGAAGTTCCGTGTACGTTGATATAATCTAGATCTTTAGGATCTATATGTGCATCTTTCAGCGCATTTCTCATAACCAACTTCGCGCCAAGTCCTTCCGGATGTGATGCTGTCAAATGGTAAGCGTCTGCAGACATACCGCCGCCGATAACTTCAGCATATATTTTAGCTCCACGAGCCAAAGCATGTTCCAGTTCTTCGAAGATAAGACAAGCAGCACCTTCTCCTATAACGAACCCGTCGCGAGTGGCGCTGAATGGGCGTGATGCTGTCTGAGGTGAGTCGTTGCGGGTAGAAAGGGCTGTCATTGCGTTGAATCCGCCAACACCCGATTCTGTGATCGCAGCTTCTGCTCCTCCAACAACGATTACGTCAGCCTTGCCTAAGCGTATATGGTCGAATGCCGAAATTGCACTATGTGTCGATGATGCACAAGCAGATACTGTACCATAATTTGGTCCTCTCAATCCATGTCTGATAGAGATATGGCCTGCGGCGATATCGGATATCATTTTGGGAATAAAGAAAGGATTGAATTTAGGTCCCATTTCCTGATGGGTAAAATAGTATGCAACTTCTTCTTCGAAAGTTTTTATGCCACCTATCCCGGCAGAGAAAATGACACCTACTCTGTCGCGATTTACCGTCTCAAAATCTAGTTTCGAATCAGCAATTGCTTCCTCTGATGAGGCTATAGCGAGTAATGTGTATCTATCGCATTTGCGTATTTCTTTTCTGTCGAGGTGGACAGAAGGGTCAAAATTCTTAACTTCGCAAGCGAATTGTGTTTTGAATTTTGATGCGTCAAAATGAGTAATAGGTCCAGCCCCACTCACACCTTCGATGGCATTTTTCCATGTAGTATCTACATCGTTGCCAATAGGAGTTACCGAGCCTAGACCTGTTACTACTACTCTTTTTAATTCCATAAGTACATGTAGGAAAAAAGATTATTTTGCATTTGCTTCAATGTAAGAGACAGCGTCTCCTACTGTAGCGATTTTTTCAGTTTGATCATCTGGAATAGAAATACCAAATTCTTTTTCAAATTCCATG
>JBKEAL010000121.1:0-3707 GCA_047972195.1 Parachlamydiaceae bacterium | reverse complement strand
CATGGAGCATCTCCAGTTTTTTGCGGATGTGGGGCAATGCATCGAAAAAGGCGAGCGCCTCCTCTACATCCATCTCAAGCACATCGTAGATGTTCTTGCCTTTGTAATAGACAGAAAGAGTTTCCTGATCGAAACGTCTGTTGCGGCAAACAGGACACTCCACCCATTCCTCTTCGAGGAAGTCCATGTCGATTTTGATCATGCCCATGCCTTTGCATTCTGTGCATGAACCCTCTTTGACGTTGAAGGAGAATCTTCCGGGCAAAAAGCCGCGCGCTTTACTTTCTGGGAGTGCGGCAAAGAGATCTCGGATCTCGTCAAACAGTTTGATGTAAGTGGCGGGAGTTGAACGCGGGTTTCTTCCGATCGGGCTTTGGTCAATCTGGATGACTTTATCGAGTTCCTCGACTCCTTTGATCTCTTTAAACACCCCTTCAGATAGATCCGCTTTGTTTAAGCGATTGGCAAGGGCAGGGTAGAGGATGTCGGAAACCAGCGAAGATTTTCCTGATCCGGAAACGCCCGTGACTGCGACGAAGAGCCCTAACGGGAAGGAAACGTCGATGTTTTTGAGGTTGTGCTGCTTGGCTCCGATCAGTTTCAAAGCTTTTTTGGAGCCTTTTCGTCTCTTTTTCGGAATCGGAATCTCTTTTTTTCCTGAAAGGAAGGCACCGGTCAACGATTTCTTCTCGGCAATCAACTCCTCTACAGTGCCGTTTAAAAGGATTTCACCGCCTTTGAGTCCAGCTCCCGGACCAAAGTCGACGATCCTGTCGGCAGCAAGCATTGTCTCTTCGTCGTGCTCAACGACGACGACGCTGTTGCCGCGGTCTCTTAGAGAGCAGAGAGTAGCGATCAATTTTTGGTTGTCTCTTGGGTGCAGTCCGATCGAAGGTTCATCGAGGATATAAGTGATTCCTACGAGACCGCAGCCGATCTGCGAGGCCAGCCTGACACGCTGCACTTCTCCACCTGAGAGAGTGGGAGCGGCGCGATCCAGAGTGATGTAATGGAGACCCACGTCGATTAAAAACCGCAGCCTTTCTTTGATCTCCTTTAGCAGCTCTTCGGCAATGATCGCTTCTTGAGGTGATAGCTTCAGCCGGTTTAAGAATTGAAGTAGATCTGAGACTGTAAGGGCGGATGCTTGACCGATCCGTTTGCCGCCTAATGTACAGGCTCTTGGATAGGGCTTCAGCCGTTCGCCTTGGCATTCTGGGCATACCTCTTCGTGCATGAGTTTAAGCATTTTATTTCTATAAAGATCGCTTGTGGCGTCTGCAAACCGCGACTTCGCTTCGTATAAAACGCCTCTCCACTGCACGTGATCCTGCCATGTGGCCCCTGTGACCGGATGCTTGAACTGCATTTTGGTCCACTTTTTCTCTGTGCCGTAGAGAAATACCTTTTTCGCTTCTTCGGACAGCTTTTTCCAGGGGGTGTGTACGTCGAACTTATAGATGCGGGCAAGGTTGTCGTAAATGTTTCCGTAGCGAACTGTCTGGTAGGAGCTACCCACTGCGCAGCAATCTTCGCTGATGCTTTTGTCTGGGTCGATCACTTTTGCCTGGTCAAACTCCTGAACAACCCCAAGTCCCAGGCAGCGAGGGCACATGCCTTGCGGGCTATTGAAAGAGAAGTCATTGGGTTCCAGTGCTTCGTAAGAAAGGCCCGATTGGATCGAGTAAGCGTGCATGGAAAAGAGCTTTTCTTCCCCCGAATCTGGGAATAGAACAGAAAGCGATCCACTACCTTGGTTTAGGGCTTCATTGACTGCTTCAGTGATGCGGCTGTTTTGTCCTTCGCCTGCCTGAATGCGGTCGATCACGAGGTCGATGTCATGGGCTAAGCTTCCATCTAAAGAAATAGGCGCGTCCAGCTGGACGATTTGACCGTCTACGCGTATTCTAGTAAAGCCTTTGCGGATCAAATCGATAAATTCTTCGCGGAATTCTCCCTTTTTCCGTTTAGCGTAAGGAGCTAAAATGATCAGTTTGGTTCCTTCAGGATAAGCCTGGACCATGCGCATGATCCGTTCCTTGCTTTGCGGAGAAACGGCTTCACCGCTGACAGGGCAGTGGGGAGTGCCTATCCTGGCATATAGAACGCGCAGATAATCGTAGATTTCAGTCAGAGTTCCGACGGTTGATCGAGGATTTCTGCTTCCGCTTTTTTGCTCGATCGCAATGGTTGGGGTGATCCCTTCCGCAAAATCGAGATCGGGCTTGGAAAGATCTCCAAGAAGTTTTCTGGCGTAGGTGGATAGCGATTCGACATAACGCCTCTGTCCCTCGACAAAAAGAGTGTCGAAAGCAAGAGAGGATTTGCCTGAGCCTGAAACACCTGTGAAGACGACCAGTTCATTGCCGGGCAGTTCGAGGTCGACTCCCTTCAAATTATGGACGCGAACTTTTTTTAAACGGATCGGTTGCAAAAGAATTCTCTGGTATAGATAAATACTATATCACAAAAGGACTAAAAGAAAGATGCATTATCTACTGTTGCTTATCCTCTTTGCACAAACCCTATCTGCCGATACCGCTCACCCGGATGTCGTCAAAATAGCACCTGATGATCTGGTGCAAATCATAGACCAATTGATGTTGGAGGATATTGCAGAAGTGGATCTCGATCCCGCGACCTTTGATTTACCGGAAGGAAGATCGAGAAAATTGAAGAAAGATCCTCTCGACGATATTGAATTTATGTAAATGCAGGGATGAGCTGCGCGGGGATCAGGGCAGCGGTTTCGCGAAACTCAGGCTTGTAATTGCGTATATAGAACGTGATCCGGGGAAGTAGTGCTGTCATGGCTGTTTTTACAAAGTCTGAGCCTTCCCGATACATGCGAATCGTTGTGCGCATAGGGTCGACGAATCTATCATTGATGAGCCTGATTTGTTCTTCAGAAAGCCTTTCAAGCTGGTGCAGAGTGTTCAGAGCATTGAGCACTGTCGCTGCGGGTATGGATTCATGAAAAGCATCTCCGATCAGAACAATTAAACTCTCAGGCTTAATGAAAAATTTTTGGAATAAAGAGGCGCAATTGTCCTGATTGATGACAGGGCCGGTTTTCAAAGAAAGGCCTTCGTTCTCAAATTTTAATTCTTCCGTAAAGTTTGTGGCTCTTTCATAATGCCCATTATTGTAGGTGATTCTCAGTCCTCTTCTAAACAACCGATTGATCTCATCTGCATTATCTATAAAATAGCCGGGTTCTTCATGCATGGAGGGCAAATACATAAGAGCTGCCCGTGCCAGCAAGTGGCAATTTTCCCAATAAGTAAACCGATCTGAAGTCTTCTTTATGCGTTTCCACGAACCATTAGAAAAGGAAGAAACCCAACGTTCCCATTCGCGTGGACTAATTGCGTTTTCGACCAAGTTCTTAAACTGACCTCTAGCTTCTTCTTCTATTAACTCTCTGATGCCTTCAAAAGGCTGGCCTTCCTTAGATAAAGAAAGCAGTGTAGATAGCGATAAGGCATCTTTGCCTTGAAAATGGCGGATCTGTTCTTTGATCTCATCAGAAGTCGCTGCTCGATCGAAAATCGGGTTTTTAAGTCTCTCGCTGAGCTGGATAAGTGATTTGATCGCCTCAGCTTTTTGGATCAGGCCCTCGGCACATCTCACTGTTTCCCGTTTTGCCTTCGGCGTGTAAAAACCCAATCGGACTAAAATATTCCCTGCGCGTTTTCTATACCTTT
>JBKEAL010000112.1:0-1824 GCA_047972195.1 Parachlamydiaceae bacterium | reverse complement strand
ATCGTGCCGAATCGAGGTCTTAAGTCCGAGAGATAAGCTTCATGCCACGTCTCCATTTTTTCTTGCAGTTCTTCTGGTGTATAAGAATCGACAGGGAGGCCGAAAAGCAGAATCCTTCGGTCATTATCGCTTAGCATTGCCTACTACCGCTTGATCTAAGGTTTCGTAGCAATCGAAAATTTTTTGCATGGAAACAAGTTCAAAAATTGTTTTCACAGGTTTGCTAAGCGAGCTAAATGCGACGTGGATGCCCCTGGCATTTAACTGACGCATCAACGAAAGGAAAGCACCAAGACCTGAGCTGTCGATGAATTTCAATGACTGAAGATCGAAGATGATGCGGTTCTTATTTTTCTGACCGACCATTTGGAGTACTTTTTCTTTAAATTCAGGAACGCGTTTTGCATCAAGGCTTTCAAAGTCCAGCCTGATCACAAGCGCCCCTTCTTTTTCAAATTCTGCTAGATCCATGAGATTTCCTTGTTTCAAATACCTTTTCTTAAGACAGAGTCGATTCCATCCCCGTGAAGTTAATTTGGGAACGTAAACGATCTCATCCATGATTTTTTTGATTAAATACCATCCATATCCGTGGTCGTTGTCTCCGTACAGATTCAACGAGGGTAACTCAGCGGGGTGGAAGGAATGTCCACGATCAAACACCTCAAGATATAGGTGCGTGTCGCTAAGTTCGACTTTCAGAAATACAGGGTGTCCCTTCTCTCCCTTGTAGCTATGAAGGACTATATTGGTGAAAATCTCACCCATAGCCAACTCAAGTTCAATCGAAAGTAGTTCTGAATTGCCGGAAGCGTGGCCGCACACCTCGCGGATCCATTCCCGGTCGGCATCTAGTTGCGCTAAGTTGCTGTTGAATTTAGAGGATTTTGCCGATGGAGATGGTAGGCTAAGGAAGCTGTCGACAGATAGAATCAGGAAGGTGAGGTCGTCGTCGGGAAGTTCTTTTTCCGTAAATGTAGCAATCGCGCTCTTGATCGTGATGGCGAGCTCTTCTGCAGGAAGCTTATGGTTTATTTCGATCAGTTTTACAAGTCTATCTTCGCCATAAAGCTCTCCGGAAGGAGATTTGGACTCTGAGAGTCCATCGGAATAAAGCAAGAAGAAGTCCCCGATCTCATATTCAACCTGAAATACAAAGTATTCCTGGTCTTTCAGGATGCCTAAAGGAAAATTGGCAGCAGCAATATATGAAGCCTTTTTAGTGGAATTCCTAAAGTAGAGGGGCTTCGTGAATCCGCAATCGACGAAGGAGAATGAGCGTTTTTCAAGGTCGATGCGGGCATAGAGAAGTGAAACGTAAAACTCCAGCTCTACCAGTTTTTGGTAGTATTTTGCATGGACTTTCTGCAGGATTTCTCTAATGGAAAAAAGGTCTTCCTTCCAGAAATCTTGCTTGTTGTACATGTGCACTTTAAGATGCTGAAGGTCTGCAAGTAAGGTAATTTCGCTTTTTAGGGCTGTCGCGACCAGTGTGGAAGCGATCCCTTTGCCCATCACATCTCCGATGACAACATCGATGATATTGGTTACAGGGGTGAAGAATGAGATGAAGTCGCTATCTACCTCCTCAGAACTGACAGAGCCCAAGGCAATGGAAAGTCCAGCAATATTAGAGGGCGTTTTATCTATCAAAAGCTCTTTGTGGAAGCGAGCGCTTAAGGAAACATTCAA
Organism: Parachlamydiaceae bacterium; assembly: GCA_047972195.1. GTDB lineage: Bacteria > Chlamydiota > Chlamydiia > Chlamydiales > Parachlamydiaceae > CAZSDA01. The sequence goes on along the minus strand of JBKEAL010000112.1, from coordinate 132 downwards.
CGTATGGTGTTTTTCAGCTTTGTTTAGTTCATCTGAGTTCTTTTCGAGAAGTGATTGCATCAGTTCATTTTCTTTCTGAATTCGGTAGTTTTTGAAACTGACAGCGACCTGATCTAAGATTAGTTCATTTTC
>JBKEAL010000058.1:0-9449 GCA_047972195.1 Parachlamydiaceae bacterium | reverse complement strand
TAACGATCTAGGTCGTATGGTGGGGTCGTATCGCCAGGATCAGTGCATTTTGAAAATGTTTATTCTGGATCCTGAAAAGGGAGTCCAGCTTGTGAGCCAGAAGAAAAAAAGCTTGAACCCGATTAAAATCAATAACGCAAATGAAATTCTTGCAGATAGCGATTCGATCTGGAGTGAGAGCTCGGGATTTTCATCGCTAGAAATTCCCGAAGGTTTCTACATCCAATGTTTGGAGTTAAATGATCATGGGCAAATCATCGGTTCTTATAGGCAAAAAGGCGCATCGGACTGTCGACCCTTTAAATGGGATAATGGCAAGGTATTTGATTTAGGCCCTGGCTCTGATTTTGCAAAGGGATTTGATGATATAGGGTTGTATCCAATAAAAATTGAAGTTAAAGATATTAATAATCAGGGGCATATAGTGGGAAAGGTGCATTATGGTAAATATAATGAACTGACCGGTAAATATGTCAAGGTAGGTTGCTGCAACTTTTTTTGGAATGAATCTTTTCACCTTATTAAGATCTCCAACTGCGGCATTTTTGAAACGATGAAGTTGAATGAAGAGGACGATGTTTTGCTATGCGACGGGTCTTCAAAATATCAAACATTTATTTGGAATCTAAAGTCTAATCTTCAAAAAGTTGACCGATTCCGGGGAATAGACTTTAATGACCACAGAATCATTATCGGATTTGCTCAGGTAGAACAAAAAGGCGGCCAGCTTAAGATAGTTCCGGGGGTGTTTGTGAATGACAAGACCTATACCATTGCCGAATTGCTGGGTGTGGATGATGTAAAATGGTTAACTACCCCTTACTCTGATCATTATGAAGCAGAAAAGCTGATTCGGTTAGTGGCGATTAATAATATGGATCAGATTGCTGCCGAGTGTACGGTTTGGGATGATATCTACCCTTGCATTTTACAACTTAAGGATCTTGAAAAATGATTTCTATAGGGTGTGTGATGAGCTTTGGTGATATTCGTTGAGTTTATTTCGATAAAACTTGTGCACGAAGCTTACTCCCGGATGATTGATCAGTTCTAGCAAGCCTTCATAGTCTTTTTCACAGATGTTTACTATTTTTTTAGTTAGTTTGGGGATGATGAAGTTCATTTTGAGATGGAGATAGAAGTTAAAGAACCCGTCTGTGATCGATGTGATGTTCTCATTCGAAAGAGATTCGAGGATTTCCGGGTGGATGGCGCTTAAGGTGAGGTGGTTGTCGATCAGCCAATCCGCAAGGTAGTTAAAAAAGGGTTGGTCGTGTTTCACCATACTTAATTTGAGATTCTTTTGGCTGCGTACATAACATGAGCCAATCGATATCCAGAAGCCTTCCTGGAGGGATAACTGCAAGGGTTGGCCGCTTTTTTCATAAAAAAGCCTGTGGAAGAGGTGGCTGGATTGTGTGTGTTTGTAACGTGGCCACTCCATGTCCATCAAGTGATCGGCAAACGTAGCAAATAGGGGGTTTTCTTTATGGCTCTCAGCGTATGTGTGAATGGCTTCGATGAATGCAAAGTGCAATTGGCGCTCTTGAAGAGGAATATTTGAAACAATTGATTGGTGGTAGAAATCGTGCATCGCAAATTCGCCAAAGCGCTGATCGGTAGGATTTTTATCCGCTTGTTCAGGAGTGAGGTGTGGGAAAGGGGCGAAGCTTTGAAATAGATCTCTGGCTTGTCTTTCTCTATATGTATAAAAAATTCCAAGAAGCGTTGAGATCCCCAGACGGTAAACTGGCTGTGTAGCCGTACCAGGGAACAGGGTTTCCATGAATGCTTGAGCCATTCCTCTCGAGGGGATCATCCGCATGCGTTTTTTGCTTACATATAGGCGTGAAAAGGCGTTGAATCCTAAATCAAAGTTCAAGCGTTCGCCGCTTGAGGTGTATTGCACATTAAATTCACCATCCGGAAGGAGGAGAAAGTAGCGCTCCGATGGCGGAAAGCGCGTCGACAAGGCGTGAAAGAATTCCGTTTCCTGTTTTTCATTCCACACTTTTTCTTCAGATGGCTGGGGAAATTCGAGATTTTCTTTGGGAATTCCCAAGCTCCTTAGCCAGGTTCGGTATTCAATCAGCGCGGAGGATGCCACTCTCATGGTAGCGTTGATCATGCGCCTTGCTAATTCATCCAACACTCCGCCGGGAAAGATGGTTACGATTCTTTTTCCCGGCACGGCATTGCCTGGGTGGTTCCATAGCTCTGTAAAGGTCAGGCCGGTGCATAAACACATGGCTGAAAGATTACCTTCTTTAAAGCTGCGAGTGGCTTGAAATGCGAAAGCTACGGGGTCGTGGTTAACGAGTTCGTCCCATTGGCCGGATAGAATTTTTTCCGAAAGCGCAGGATAGGCTGGAGCCTTTTCCATGCCTTGCCGCAGATTTTCCTTATCGGAGCTGCCAAGATAACAGACAAAGTCGTCAAAGGATTGTTTGTATTCAGTAATCATTATACTACGTGAAAATCTGTGCGCAGTGCGGGTCCAAATGTTTTACCGTTTGGATCGACTAATCGCCACCTTCTGTGATAGACTCCTTTGAGCTCTGGAGCGGTGATTGCAAAGTGGATGTTATAAGTTTCTCCCGGCAACACTTCCCGATTGCCAAGAAAGAAGAAATGGCCAAGTTTCAAATAGGTAGTGTTGGATTCATTAACAGGGATATAAGTGATTGTCATTCCGCATTTTGGAGGCCAGGGGGTGGATCCGCTGTTTTTCACGGTCCAGATTCTTTTATAGAGACCTTTCGCTTTCACTTCAAAACCGCTTATTTGATCTTCAAGCTGCGCATCCAATTGATATTCAACAGATGGAGTGCTTACGAGGTGTCCTTTGGCTGTTCTGAGCGTGTCATTAGGCCCCCTAAAGTGGTAGGGGATGCGCGTGTAGTTCCATGCAGTATTGTTCATATAAAGCATCAAGAATAGCGCAAATTCTTAAATGGTACAAGATGGTTTTTATTAGTTGGACTTTAAGGAGAGGAAGTTAGATAATGTTGCAGATGGAATTGATTAAATATAAAATTTCGAATTCTTCCTGGGGGAATTGTTTGACCGCTTATAGCGGTAAAGGCTTATGCGCTCTTTTTCTAGGGGAAAGTTCTTCTGAATTAGCATCGGCTCTTTCAGCTAGGTTTCCTCTTGCACAATGCGAGTGGTTGGAAAGTCTTCCTTACGTGGATTTCATGCTTCCTTATGAGGGGGCTTTGGATTTAAGGGGGACGCCCTTTCAACTTCAAGTCTGGGATGCTTTAAGACAGATTCCCAGAGGAAAAACATGCAGTTATCGTCACATTGCAGAACAGCTAGGCAGGCCAAGAGCTGTAAGAGCTGTGGCGGGAGCTTGCGGAGCTAACCCGATTGCCGGAATCATTCCCTGTCATCGAGTGATTAGAACTGATGGGAAATTGTCCGGTTATCGGTGGGGAGTACAAATTAAAGAACAATTATTAAATTGGGAACAGGCCCATGCAGCCGAAGCATAAAAAGCCGCAAGAAGAGCGGCTGTCCAAGATCATGTCTCAAAGGGGTATCTGCTCCAGAAGAGAAGCAGACCGTTACATTGAATCTGGTTGGGTTCTCGTCAATGGAGAGGTTGTCTCAGAGTTGGGTTCTAAAGTCCTCTCCAATGCTCAGATCGAATTGAAACCTGAAGGGAAACGCAAACAGAGTCATAAAGTCACCATTCTTCTCAATAAGCCGATCGGGTATGTTTCAGGACAGCCTGAAAAAGGCTACCCAGCTGCCATTGAATTGATTACGGCGCAAAATCAGCACCGTAGAGGCGGCGGCCCGCTTTTCCATCCTGGACATCGAAGCAAGCTCGCTGCGGCGGGCAGGCTGGATATCGATTCCAGAGGCTTACTTGTGTTCACGCAAGATGGAGCCTTGGTCAAAAAGCTGATCGGTGAAGATACCCAAGTTGAAAAAGAGTACCTTGTTCGCGTCGAGGGAGAAATCAAGGAATCGATGCTGCAGAGGCTTACCCATGGACTGATTTTAGACAAGAAAAAGTTAAAACCTGTAAAAGTGGAACAGATAGAGCCTGGGCTTTTGCGGTTCGTTTTAACTGAGGGTAGAAAGCGGCAGATCCGGAGAATGTGCGACCTCGTGAGACTAAAAGTGGTCAGTTTGAAACGCGTTCGAGTGGGAGAGATGGTGCTAGGAGATCTGCCGGAAGGCAAATGGAAGTTTTTTACTCAGCATTAATTATTGTGGAATTAGCATGTCATTTCAAGTTACACGTAAAACCGGTCTAGTTTACCTTACCTCATCATCGGGTTCTCCTACGCTTAATATTGGGATCAATACAAAGAGCAACCGATACTACTTTGACATTGCTGATGGACATCCTCAGGCTAACATTCTGTTCAAACAGACCCTAAACTTGGTTGAATTCTCTTGGAAGCATGTAAATAATATTAGTAACTATTCGTTCCGTACGTTAGATGACATGGCTTCGTTCTGCAGAAACCTCCATTGGAATGGATGGATGAAGCACGAGACTTTTGTCCATCTCCAACCCTTCTTCGACTTAGTTGAAAAATCCACGATGATTTGGGGTAATACTTTTTTTTTCACGAAACAGCAAAAGGGGTGTCTAGAACAGGCTCTTGATAGATACCTAGATACAGGCCATTTGGATTTCTTCAATCATTGGCTTAAGATGATTGCAAGTGAAACATCCCCCAGAAAGTGTCTGGGAGCGCTATTCATGCAATTAAGGAAAGTTGGTCGTCATCTATCTGAAGAGGCGCTAACCTCTATGTGGGAGTCTTACGGTTCTTTGTTGTTGAAGATTGAGCAGAAAACGCACGTCGTCTTTCTCTTCGATCTATTAAAGATATCGGATGGGTTTAGGCGTGAAGAGATCGTGAGGGCGATACTATCACAAGATGTAAAGCCTTTAAGAAGTAGTGAAATGCAGCTCCTTCTAGATCTAACATCATGGAGTGCGCTGAAAGCCTGTTTGGATCAACTGCCTGTGACTGCACAATCGTTGCAATGTCAATCGATGCTTTATGATCACATGCCTAAGGAGTTAGAAAAATGCGAGATCAAAGGGTTCATGGAGTGGCTGGATAAGCTTTTTGTTTTTGTTTTTGATCAAGAAATTGTACCGATCGCAACTCCTGTGTTGTCTAGGGTTCGCGTCTTCCATAAGAACCATTTTCCCCATTTCTCTCCAGATATCAGAAGATATTGTGAGTATACCCTTGAAGGGGAAAATTTGAGATGGATGAGCATGCTATCTGCAGAAGCCGTTCTTCTTCTCACTGTCTCTGGTATTGCGAATGCGTTTAAAGTGAGCAAAAGTGACTCAAGGAATAATCAAGATCAGGAATTGTATGGTACTTTATGGGAAGAATGTTCGGAATCATTAGAAAAGGGCGGGTGGAAAGTTCAACTCTTCTTTCTTGCCCATCCTCTGCTTTACCAAAAATTTATTGAAAAGTTGACTTTGTATAGACCAAAAACTGTCCATGCACTATTTACAGCTGCGTTTGCTCGGAGCCACTTGAACCATTTTGCCTCAATGCATCCCGGCGAAGTGCAAGCGATTGGTCAGTTGATAGAACGGTTTGCTTTAATGGGCATGCCAAATGACACTTTGGTTCAGGACCTTCATCAGCAGTTTGTTCAGATGGTTGTGATGAAACATTTCGATCATCTCAATGGTAAAGTTGATTCTTTGCTTCTAAGCAAGTTGGGTGCGCTTGTTGGGTTTAATGCTCGATGCAAAGTCACTAAAAAACAGAGCCATAGCGTTAAAAAACAGATAGATGAGTTCATCGCTAAATGCCTAAAAAATGGTTCGCTTTATCATTTGCGTGTAGCGGAAGTGTTTTTGAATTTGATGAACTGTCCGAATAAAATGAAGTCTCCATTAAATAGGCAAATATCTGAACAGGTTGATGCGCATGTAAAGGCCCTTGTTAACAATCCTAATCAAATACCCCATCTTCTTGCAGTTTTCCCCGACCTCGTTCCGAAAGTATGTGAAGCCATTGCCTCTGTTAAGTCAGACCGACCGCCATGGCAAAAGCTTTTCAAAAGTTTAAATGAGCAAATTGAGAATGCGGAAGATCTGGATCAATTTGATGAAGCCTATTTCAATGCCATTTCCACATTAAATTGGTTGGAGAATAGAGATAAAGATCCTTTTGGGGTTACCGCCGGAAGAATGATCCATATTAATCTCTATACTGGTTTTGTACGAGTGTGGACATCTATATCTCTTTCAGAGGATTCCGAGGAGTTGTTGGAGAAATTTGCATCGATGTCTAGGGAGCTTTTCTGTAATAAATATCTGGTGTCTTGGCTTAAGTTTCCTGATTTCCCATCGGATTTGCTATGGAGCCTATATACATTGCACCATGACATTTACTTGCAAGCAATCACTCATGAGAGATGGCTCTTTGAGTTTTTAACTAGTTATGTTTTGTTTTCACAAGTGAGTGGGCGAATCATTGAAGATTCGGATCGATTCATACAATTTCAGAAGACCGTTTCACGTCGGCTTAAGGCTTTTCTTTCAGAAGAGGATCTTGAGAAATATTCCACTTCTTTGTGCAAGTATATGTTGAATGCTGCAGACGAAGAAGAGGATCTTGAGGGTTCTCTCAAAGCGCTTAATCTTCTCCATATGCTCACAAAAAAGATTAATTCACTTTCTTGTAAGTGACGACCCAGTAGGTTGCGGCTGCTGCCAGAATGATGGCAGCGGTAGCGTAAATATACTCAGGCGATGTGGTTTTATAGTCTAATACGATTACCTTTCGCGCAATGGCGATCAAAGCCGTCGATAAGACGAGCTTCAAGTTGATAGAGTCCTTTGTCAAGTAGATAGTGACGTTGGTATAGATTTCGATAGCGATCAGGACCGCTAAGAACGCCCCGAGAATATGAATGATGCTTTCCACATGAAAAAATCCGAAAGGCTGTTGAATCAGAATGTTATCGTAGACGGTATAGAGAACGTCTATAGTGCCAATAAAGATCACTACGACCATTAGAACTGCCAAAACTCGAATGCACAAAAGGATCGCCTGGTGCATGATCTCTAGAAATCGATGATCCATTATCCCTCCTGCTGCTTAACCTCTACTTTAGCTTTTTGGAATTTTGAAAAACACCTTTCCAAAAATAAATTGAATTTGGGATTTAAGATCTGAATGTTTTTTACATGCAGATCTTCATGCCAGACATTATTTTCAAACGTCAAAACAGAATAAACGTCAAAGATCAACACGGGTAGTGCCCGAGCATTTGAATTTGGTGTGCAGTTTGGGTCCTTCTCTATAGCTTCATAAGTGCTTTGGTGGATGACTGAATAATGGTTGGGATTTTGGATATAGATTGAAGGAAGGTGGGCATTGCAGATTTTTTTCACCCATAGCTTCTCTTCGAGAGCTGATTTTAGGGTTGTCCGTATATGCTCGCTAGTTTGAAATTGTGCGTTGAATGCCATAGCACGCATCAGCTTAAGTACTGGCGTTTCTTTCTCTCTAAGAATTTCGTTTGCTTCCAGTTGAGCGGAAGATGGCTTTTCTGTATCTAAAATCGGAGGCAGCCCAAATCCAATGTCAGTGGATTGAACAAAAACGGTATTTTCCTCAAAGGGTAGAGGCTTCCATCCATTTCCGTAGAGGCGTTCTATGAATGTTTGTAGAGATTCTACCAGCGAGCGGTTTCTGCAATCGTATTTTTTTCCATTGATCTGGACTCTGGCGAGCATGGAGTCAGATTCAAAGTTCCAAAAAAGTCTCTGCACTTCCTCAATGGGTTTGGTATCAATTTTTGGGGAGGGCAAGGAAATAGGATCAAGAGCTCTATGCGGCCCTGCCTGTAGCATCTGGATAATCTCTTCTTTGAGATTGGTCCCAATGTAAGATGAGTGAATCAGAAGATACAGGTCATGCAGGGATCTGGAAGAATTGAGTAGAAAGGTCAATGTATCGATTTCTTGTTTACGACGTACCTTATTCTGTGCAACTTCCAGCTGGTTTTTTAGCATGGAATAGTGCGCTTTCTCTTCAGGATCAATGTGCAATAGGCGTGTTTTTAATACAGCCAGATCTTTAGCTGGGATATTAGCATCTTTTAAAACTGTAGTAACTGCTTCGGGTAACGCATTGATTGAGTCAATTGTATTTCTTAACCTGTCGATTGCGTCTATGATCGTTTGCAAATGAGGGCTAGATTCATCTTTACTGTATAATTTTCTAAGGTTCACTAGTCCGGTTTTAAGGTGTTTTAATCTGTGTTCTGAATCAAAGGTGGTTTCGGGTGCGATCAGATGAGCAAACTGTTTTGAGGGGTTGCGGTGTTTCAGATGAGGCACTTTGAGGGAGTGCTTGGCAGTCGCTGTGCGTCTTAATAAAGGAGGGGAACCGGTCGGAGGTGTGCTCATAGATTTTGTGTAATCCTTTTAACTGATTTTGTCTATGCCGAAGAGTTTACTAGCGGGGTTTTATTTGCGTCTAGAGGAGAATCGTGGTATAGTTACACTGTTTTTTTAAAGATTAGGGGAAGAAAAATGAAGCGCGTATTATCCGGTGAGTTGAAACAGCATGCAGGCAAGCAAGTGGAAGTGCGTGGATGGCTGAATAACTTGCGCGCCAAGGGAAAGATTAACTTTCTGATTGTTCGCGACAGAGCAGGATTGATCCAGGTGATTGTCCAAGCTCCTGAGGTGCTGGCAAAAATCTCCTCTCTGCAGCCAGGCTCCATTTTGAGGATTCGCGGTACGGTGGCTTTAGCTGAGAACGCATCTCTTGGAGCCGAGCTGATCGATCCCGAGATCGACGTCGAAGTGCCGATCCATGAAGTGCCTGCGATTGAATATTATAAGCCGGAAATTCCCTCCGACCTTGAACATATTTTGGATCACCGTCCGATCGCATTGAGAAACCGCAAATTGCAGGCTGTGTTTAAAATCCAGGCAGAACTTGTACACGCTTATCGCTTATTTATGCACGACCAGGCTGGTGCGGTCGAGTATTTTGCCCCCAATATTTTAGGGGCTTCCTCTGAAGGCGGCGCTGAGTTTTTCAACGTCGATTATTTCGGCTATCCTGCCACTTTGGCACAAAGCAGCCAACTATATAAGCAGATCATGGTTGGCGTGAATGAACGCGTTTTTGCTTTAATGCCCTTTTTTCGTGCCGAACCTTCCCACACGCCAAGGCATCTGTCTGAAGGCAAGCAGTTTGAGTTCGAAATGGGCTTTTTTGAGGATTGGAGAGAGGTGATGGACCTGCAAGAGGCTTGCCTGAAGTTCATGCTGCGCTATCTCCATGAAAAATGCCGTGAAGAGATTGAGCAATTGGGCGGCACCATCGTGGCGGCCCCTGAAGACGTTCCATTTCCTCGCATCACCTTCCAAGAGGCGCAAGAGCTATTCTTCCAATTGACCGGCATCGATGAAAGACAGG
>JBKEAL010000054.1:0-1616 GCA_047972195.1 Parachlamydiaceae bacterium | reverse complement strand
CTGTTCTGCGACGTGGCGGCTGAGAGACTGCACCAGCGGGTCTGCGGCCATGACCAGATCGCGAATGGCTTTGGCACGCTGACGGTCGGTGTAAACCGCGAACGCTTCACTGATGATGCGACTCGAGCGTGCGGCCTGTTCATCACTGATGACGGATGCCTTCCCCCACTTTTGATACGCATGGTCGAGATCAGATAACGCATCCGCCAGTTTGACTCCGGCGCGCGCCATCTCCTGATTGGAGGCGGTAGTACTTAACTGATACAACGCCTGCGAATAGGTCAGCAGAGCCTGATTTGCCTGATACAAGGCGTTGCCATCAAGGTTGCCAAGGCCCGCTTGCGCGGCGGTTTGCAGCGATTGCTTGGTGACTTTGTTAGGGCTGGTGGTTAAGTTGGCCAGCACTTCATTACGCGCAGAGGCGGTGTAATCGCTGATCAGGCCATCAATCTGCTGGCTGACCTGACGGGCATTGTCGCTGTAACTGGCAATCGGGCCGGTTGGTGTGACCGAGCAACCACTCAGCGCAGTGGCTCCCAGCAGTGTCATGCACACCGCGCGCCGCGAATCATTCCATAACGTCATGCAACCCAGAATTCCTGTTTGATTGAGCAAAGTGATGAATTATGACTCTTTATGCATATTGTTGCTGTGATGTTAATTCCGAAGCGAGCAATTGTGGCTCTGAGAAGCGTCGGGCTGGGCAATGAAAGGCTTAAAAAGCGAAACCGTGTATGGAATTTCGGGGTGGGGGTGAAATATCAGGAGCACACACGATTTCGCCCGATCACATTCTGGCAATTTGCCGCTAAATGGGTGATGCAATCTTGGCAAAAAATAATACTATTCCATCAAAATAAAGTAATGATGAAGTCAGTATTGTAGAAAATTATGCGTGCGCAGTTTGAAAAAGTGGAATATCGGGACGACAGTTCCTGGCGGCTACTGATTCGGGAACTGGAGACCATTCCGTTTGAGTGGCATTTTCACCCCGAGTATGAGCTGACCCTGACGCTCAACAGCGCTGGCGAGCGATATATCGGCGACAATATCAGCGATTATCATCATGCGGATCTGACGCTAGTGGGACCGAATATTCCGCATACCTGGCAATCACAACATCACTTGGACCCGACGCGGCCACAAAAAGTGTATGTGTTGTGGTTTGACCAAGCGTGGGTCGATAACTTGCTGCGTTCGTTTCCGGAATTTAGTCCGCTCGATACGCTGTTTAAGCAGGCTCGCCACGGTGTGGCCTTTCCAAACGTCTTTGCAGCCTCGTTACTGCCAATGTTTGAGCAGTTGGACGTCGCCGCTCCGGCGCGGCGCTCAACGTTGTTGCTGAGTATTCTGACCTCGTTGGTGGAGTGTGAACAACCAAAGACGTTGGGTGTTGAGGGCGGAGCCAGCTTGGCTGAAACCCACGGGCGAGAGCAGCGTCTGTTGTCACAACTGCTGGAGCGTATTCACGCTCACTATACTCAGCCACTGGCGCTGAGCGAACTGGCGCAGGATGTGGGGATGAGCGAAAGCACACTCACCCGCTTTTTTAAACGCCTGATGGGGCAGGGGGTCAATCGCTACATCACCCAGGTTCGCATCGGCAAAGCCTGCTC
>JBKEAL010000037.1:0-3817 GCA_047972195.1 Parachlamydiaceae bacterium | reverse complement strand
AGTCGCCCGTTGTGGGCATGGTTTGTACTACGGTAGCCGTTTCTTCGGTTACTGTCTGTACTTCTTGCGCATTGGCTGTAAATACGCTGACCGCGAGGGTCAGCATCAAAAAGATTCGTTTCATTGTTTTAATTTTTTAATCGTTTATACTTGATCTCTTAGCGGTGTTATTAATTCTCTTTGGGTAGGAGTAGCAGGTTGTGATTGGCTTTTAGCGTAACCTTAACCACGCTCATTCTCTTACTCACATACTGCGATGCGCCTTGAACAAGGCTTTTGCCTATATCGGCGGCAAACTGTGAACCTGCATCATCCGTTATCGTGATGCTCGATCCTGCCGATTGTGCCATTTGCGAGGCGATTTCCTTTGCCGCATTAATCTCATCATTGCCCGGCACGGAAATACCTCTTTGCCCGTCCGAGTCGTACACTTGCAGTTCAACCGGAATAATGTTGCCTGCATATTGAATCGAACCTATCGTAACTTCCATCCGTTCGCTACCGATACGGCACGCTCCGGTAATAATTGAATTTGCAGGGATAAGGATATTGCCTGCCCGCATCGGTTCTAACAGGCGTATTTGTAACTCCTTTCCGCTTGTCAGCGTTACAGTCTGATAGACACAGGCGCGGATACTGTTCTTATCTGTTACCCCTTCGTTTCCGGCAGCGGTGAAAAATCCCATGTTGCGGGGCTGGCTGAATGATTCTATAAACTCATCGTCCGACATTGGCGCGGCCAGTAGTGATACTACATTGTGGCGCACCTGCTTTACGGGTTGAACATTTACCTTATCTTTTGTGGAAAGAACAGTATTATCGCTTTCGGCTTGCCCTGTCTGTGGCGGCATATACCTCGCCGCCATTGCATAGGATTTTTCGAGTAAGGCAGCCTGTTCGTCCTCAGCGGCTTTACTCGCTTCGGCTTCTTCCAGCTTGCGTTCAAGTTCGTTTATACGCTCTTCAACAGCAAGTTCCTGTGCGCTCTTTCCGGCAGGTTCTTCGTACCATGACCCCAACTGCCTGTTTATATCCTGATAGGCATTTGCGGAGGCTTGTAGATTACTTGTCGAAGTTGTTTGCCGTGCGGACGGGTTTTCGTAATACTCCAGCTGTCCCGATTCCTCTTGCTTTTGTTCTTCGTTTTGGTCGAACATGGTTGAGAAATCCTGTAAAGAACGCATCCGCTCCTGCTCCTTTTGCCTCATAGCTTCCCTTTCGTAAGCATCACGCTTATCCCCGACAATTCCTTCGTCTTTGGGTACGGGCAGTTCGGCGTTCAAGCTCGACAGCCCTTCGACCTTTGTATCGTCTTTGTCCGCCGGGGCGAAGATCAGCCACATGACAGCAGCGAAAATCAGGAAGAAAAGCGGCATAATCAGCATCTTTTTTCGTTTCTGTCTTTCCGCCAATGAAAGTTCTTTTTTCGGTTGCTTTTGAGGTTCTTTTGGGGTTTCATTCTTAACGTCAGGTACAGGCGGTATTTCCGGCTGCTGTACCTCATTATTATTCAGTTGTTCGCTCATACTGGTAATGATTATTAAGGTTGTTAATACTATCCCTTTGCTGCTGTTCCAGTTGCAGTTTTAGGGTTTCTATTTGTTCTATCTGCATTTGTTCGCCCTTGCCTTTACCTAAATTGTAAATCGAGGAAACGGTCATGTAGATGGATAAGCCGCTGAATACTATCAGCATGGCAACGATCACAATTACCCGCGCGTCAGGGCTTAACGGTCTGACAAGACTACGTAAGCGGTCTTCCAGCCATTCGTTTACACGTTGAATGATTTTCCGTATCATAGCGACCTACCTTTCCGTTACCCGGATGTCCCGGTTTTCTACAATCTCGAACTTCTCCATCGTGAAACCGTGCGGGTTATTATCCGAACGCACCGAGTTAATCAGGTTGCAGCGGGTAATCAGACTTCGTTCGGTCATGTTCGATTGCCGGAGAATCATTTGCCGGGCGTATGTTACCGCCGTGTAGGGGTACACATCGAAGTTGCAGGCGATACTATCTACCTGTACAATTTGGTTGATATTGCCCGACACGATACGGTTGTAATATCCTTTTTCTGCCATGTCCTGATAGTATTTGAAAGCACTCTTATCGACAAGGAATAATGCCCTGTTTACATTGCTTTCGATGGCTTTTTTGTCGGGTGAGAGCGTGAAGAACAATTCGTGAAACCGCTTGACGTGTTCCCGTGCTTCAACGGGGCGGTTCTGCGAAAGGTCTTGCGAGAGGGCAAGCATCAACGACTTACCCCCGTCCAACACATAGATACGCTGGCGTTGTGCTTCGGCAAAGCTGTACGCATTCCATACGGAGTAACCAGTAATTCCGCCGCACAGGCAGACAAAGACAATTCCGAAAAGGCGTATCTGCCTGAATGATGTTTCTATATTCTTTAAACTTTTGAACTCCATAATTTTAATGTGATAATTTGAAAATGTGCCGATGTGCCAATGAAGATTGACGAGCCTTACAATCTTTTTCTCATTGGCACATTGGCATATTGAACAATCGGCTCATTTACTTTTTACCGAGTAATCGTCCGGCTACGTTGCCCGCAGCGGCTCCCGCTACACCTCCGGCAAGGGCAGCCCCTTTGCTTGCAGCCGTGTTTACCCCGCGCGTACCGCTACCGCCTCCGGCTTGGATAACCCAGCCTGCAACGGTCGGAATAGAGAAGTAGCCGATAATGCCGATGATAAGGAAGATGATATACACACCGTTTGAACCGTCCGGCACGTAGGACGGGTCTTTGAGTAGCCCTATATCCATTTGCAGCATGAGTGCCTGAATTTTTGAAAGCACCGCTGAAAACAGATCGGCAACGGGTAGCCACAGGTACACGCTGATGTACCGTGAAAGCCAGCTTGTAAGTGTGGATTGGAAACCGTCATAAACAGAAAGGGCGAATGCCAGCGGCCCTAAGATTGATAGCACCACCAAGAAAAAGGTGCGCAGGGTGTCAATCGTAAGGGCAGCGGCATTGAATAGTAGCTCGAAAAAGTCCCGAACCAAATCCCGGAAAAACATTTTCATGTCATACCAAGTACGTTCAGCCCACATGGAGATCATTTCCCCTGTGTCTAAAACCCCTAAATCCTTCATTTTTTGGTCATACACTTCATCATTGACAAGCCACGATTTACCTTCGCGCACCCGTGCGTCATATTCCAGTTGGTCTTTCTCCGCTTGTAGTGCCTGCACATCCGTAACTTGCGATTCCAGTATAGTATGTGTCCCTTTTACAACCGGCGACATTACGGCGTTGATTGTACCGAGTACGATAGTCGGGAAGAACATGATACACAAGCCAATCGCAAAAGGTCTAAGCAATGGATATACGTCTATCGGCTCTGCCCGCGAGAGGGCTTGCCATACACGGGAAGCCACATAGAACAGCGCACCCAGTCCGGCTATCCCTTTGGCGACACCTACCATGTCGCCGCAAAGGGGCATCATTTCCTGATACAGATTCCTTAGAATCTGATGCAGGTTTTCAAAGTCTACTGCTAATAACATCATGGCTTACCAGTATCTTTCGGATGGATCACCATACAGGGAGCGTACCCGCTCCATATCGCCGGATTGCTGGCTGCGGATAAACGATACAGAAATACTTTTCTTGGAAAAATAACTCACAAGGTTACGGTAATCAAGCATTTTCGTATGTATCTGGTCTATGATTGCCATACGTTCGGCATCAGTCATCGACAAGCCGTTGGAAACCGATACGATATTCTTTATATCCGAAAGCAGGTTGCCGCTTTCTTTCAACAGTTTGGAATATCCGTTAGATATAGC
>JBKEAL010000232.1:0-1251 GCA_047972195.1 Parachlamydiaceae bacterium | reverse complement strand
GAGAAGATATTTTTGCAGCATGTGGCATGTTGTCTACAATGAAAAGTAAGGAAGTAAAGGATTGATATAAGAAACAAAAGACTATGATAAAAGTAGGAATTACACAAGGTGATATAAACGGGATAGGATACGAAGTAATCCTTAAAACCTTTGCGGATATCCGTATGGCTGAAATATGTATTCCTGTTATATATGGTTCGGCGAAGGTTGCTGCATACCATCGTAAAGCAATGGAACTACAAACCGTAGCTTTCAACCAGATAAGTAATGCAAAAGATGCGACGATAAACAAAGTGAATATTGTAAATTGCATCAACGAAGAAACTAAAGTTGAACTGGGACAATCAACGCCTGTTGCTGGTGAAGCAGCCTATCAGTCTTTAGAAAAAGCAGTGGCTGATCTCAAGAGTGGAATTATAGATGTGCTGGTTACGGCTCCTATAAATAAACATAATATTCAACGTGAAGATTTCCATTTCCCGGGGCATACCGAATATTTGGAGGAGCGTTTCGGAAAAGATGGTGATAAAAGCTTGATGATTCTTGTGAAAGATTCGTTACGCATTGCATTGGTTACTGGGCACATTCCTTTATCTGAAGTGCCAAAGGCATTATCAAAAGAAAAGATCATTGAGACAGCAATACGTTTTGAAACAAGCCTGAAACGTGATTTCCGGATTGGTAAACCACGTATCGCTGTTTTATCTTTAAACCCACATGCCGGTGAAAACGGATTGCTGGGAAATGAAGAGAACGAGATTATTACTCCGGCTCTTAGAGAATTGCAGGATAAGAAAATCCTTTGTTTTGGCCCTTACCCTGCCGATGGCTTTTTTGGATCAGGTGAATTTTCCCGGTTCGATGGTATTTTAGCAATGTATCACGATCAGGGCTTGGCTCCATTCAAAACATTGGCAATGGAAGACGGCGTAAACTTTACAGCCGGATTACCTATTATACGCACATCTCCTGCACACGGTACCGCATACGATATAGCAGGACAAAATAAAGCTTCTGAAGAGTCGTTTCGCCAAGCTATATATATGGCTATCGATACTTTCGAGAACAGGAAAGAATATGATAAAGCGTTTGCCAATCCATTGAAGAAGTTATATGTGGAAAGAGGTGGGGATGAAAATATAGATCTAACTAAAGAAGATGAATAGTCACTTTATTTAGTTAAAAAATAGTTAAAATATATGAATTATGCTATTATAGCAGCCGGAGAAGGGTCCAGACTTGCTCAAGAAG
>JBKEAL010000081.1:0-1533 GCA_047972195.1 Parachlamydiaceae bacterium | reverse complement strand
TTGTATTTGCGAGCCACCCCCTTGCACCATATGTATTCTTTGCAGTCTTTTGCCCATGTACAGAAAGGTCTTTGATGTAATCGAACAAAGGAACATTCGTTTCATGCAGGTTACCAATATTAGACAGCCAGTAATTTTGCTGTGTATTTATATCCAGATGGTAGTCGTTTGTCCATCCCATGTTACAAGCAAGGTTATCATTCCATAATCCCTGCAGGTTAGCCGGTAACGGAGAATTTTCACGGGAAGCGGCAATCTGCAAATAACGGGCATACTGAAAGAATAAAGCATCCAGGCCAATATCGTTGTTTCCTGCTTTTACACGTTCCCATCTTTTATCAGTAGCCAGATTATCGAAATCGCTCTTTCCTAAAAACAGGTCGACTCTTTTATAAAGAGTGGAGTAATCCTTTACATGTTTATTCTTTAATATGGTATAGTCCTGAGCCAGAACTTTACTAACTGTCTTTATACAATCTTCCTTATACTGCTTATTCTTAAAATCGGTTCTCAAATCAAGAACAATGGTTACAGAAGTTGCACCATCTATACTGATTTTATCTTTTGATGCAGATGCCTTTCCATCTTTGGTTTTGACAGATACTTTTCCCATAAAGTTTACCCCTCCCGGGCCTTGTTTCGGGAAAGAAACTTTACCTGAAAACTCGATGCTATTATTTGTGGTATTGAAAACCGATTCACGTAACATATCTAATGAAATATCGAATTTTAAGGCTTTCGATTTACTCGCAGTAAGGCGTATAATAAGTGCGTCATCGGGGTTACTGCAAAAATACTCCCTTGTATACTCAACATTACCTACTTTGTAGGTCACTGTATTTATGGCATTATCTAGGCTTAGCTCCCTTTTGTAATTTGACACACTTCCTGCAGGATAATAAAATTTCATTTTCAGATCGCCAGCGGGAACATGTGAGCCGAAGGAATGCGGTACACCTGCCATAAATTCAGATACTACCCGGTTTCCTTCACTGTACTTTCCATCAAAGAAAAGCTGCCGAATATCCTTCAGTACCTCTTTACCTAGCGGACGTTCCTGAAACTTATCAGGTTGCCCCGACCACATCGTAATTTCATTCAGTGCAACAGTCTCGGTTTCAACTCCGCCAAACACCATAGCTCCTATACGGCCATTGCCTAACGGAACGGACTTCATCCATTCGTCAGCAGGTTGTTCGTACCATAATTTATAGGATTGTGAATTTTGGGACTGAATATTCTGAATATTTACTATCAATAAAGCGATAGCAAAAAAGACGAATATCGAATATTTGTTTTTCATGGGTTATATATGTTATTAATTTATGTTCAATTATTAAAAAGATACTCTCTTTGTCATGTTGAACGGAGCGAAACATCTCGTGTCCGGAAGGTCGAGATTCTTCATTTAATTCAGAATGACAAAGAGAAGATGAAAATTGCTTTTAATATAGCCTCTGTTATCTTGCATTGCTTATTTTGTTAAAAAGTGACAAAGGTGGCAAAGGTGACTCTTTTTCGCTATATTTATTG
>JBKEAL010000067.1:0-1158 GCA_047972195.1 Parachlamydiaceae bacterium | reverse complement strand
CACCAGGCCTAAACAGAATACGCCAAATGCGACCGGTGATTCTGTGCCGGGAATGCCTCCCACGTTAACACCAAGCAGGCCGGTTAAAAAGCTGGTGGGCAGGAAAATCGCTGCAATGACCGAGAACAGATAGGTGTTCTGGTTCATTTTCTCGGCATGATACTGACGTAGCTCGCCTTTGATGATCTCCAGTTCACTCAGGTAAAAGTCCAGAGTTTCGTTGATGCGCGTAATGGTGTTGACGCTGTGACGCAGGCGCAAATGTTTGTTGCTGGCCAGCGGCACACTGGAATTCTGGTAATCATCGATGGCGTATTGCTGCGGCTTAATAAAGCGTTTGATTTTGAGCAACGCTTTGTGCGTATTCATCAGCTCTTCACTGAGCTCAGTTTCGTCATCGAACGCCGTGATTTTGTCTTCCACCAGATCCAGATAGCTGTCGATATTGCGGTTGAGGCCATCGACGATACCCAGTACCAGTTCCGCCAGACTCTTAGGACCGTTGCCTTCGAGTAGCGCATTGCGTAGCGTATTAATGGTTTTCGATGGAATTTTGCGGCTCGAAATCAGTGCGCCGTTGTAATACAGAATGCGCACACTGAGCATGTCGGCCGGGTCGGCATTTTCGTTCAGGTTGACGCCACGCAGGATCAGCAGAAAATTCTGATCATCGTACTGTTCAAACAGCGGGCGGGTATCTTCGGCCAGCAAGCTATCGACAATCGAAGCCGGAATGGCGTTACTGATCAGCCATTCGCGCACACCGGCGGCGTCTCGTTGACAATGATACCAGTGGCCGGGCTCAATGTTTTGTGGTTTTCCGTCAGGCTGAACGGCCTGATCTTCACTAAAACGCCAGTGATCGATGAGAAAATCCATAACTATCCTCTTATGAGAAAAAGCCAGGGGTTACCCTGGCTTTAAATTTTAGAATCCACGCATCTGAATGCGGCGTAAAAACTCGGTCATCACCCGGTCGTAAAGCAGATCGCCAAGGAAGGCGTCTTCGACATGGTTGTCAATGCTCGGGTTATCATTTACTTCGATAACATAAACTTGACCGTCAATCTCTTTTAAGTCAACACCATACAGACAACCTCCGATGAGGTTGGCAGCATAGACTGCCACAACGACGACTAGCTACGGCACCAGTTTCAA
>JBKEAL010000028.1:0-4716 GCA_047972195.1 Parachlamydiaceae bacterium | reverse complement strand
TATATGAAAAGAGGGATTTTTCGTTTTGGCTATATTGAACAAAGAATTGTTTCTTTTAGTAGGAAGCGAGAAAGAGGGTCCCTTTACGCTGAATGAGCTTCTTGGAAAAAGGGAGTTCAATCGCGAATCTTGGGTGTGGAAACCCGGGATGAAAGAGTGGAAGCGTGCAAAAGACGTGCCGGAACTCGCGCGTTACTTTGTCAAAGAAGAGGAGGAAATTACACAACAGGCGAAGGTCAAGGCACCCACTGAAGATTCCGCTTTGGTCATCTCTTATAGCGAACCGCCGTGGTTCTTTTTAATTGTCGCCCTGATTGTCGTGTTGATTTATGCCATCTTCCTCCTTTTTAATTGAACGGCTTTTAAAGCCGATCCAAGCCTATTTAGAAAAACAGCCAAAGACCCGCAAGATTTTATTGGGACTATCTGGAGGTCCCGACTCGATGGCGCTCTTTTATCTGCTTCTTAAGGCACGTGAAACGATTCCATTTGAGCTGGGAGTTGCACACATCGACCATCGCTGGAGAAAAGAAAGCGCAACGGAAGCTCAGTTTCTGAATAAGCTGGCAAAAAAGGAGGGGATTCCGTTTTTTCTGAAAGAACTGGACCCTTCGACCATGGATGGCAATTTGGAAGAGTCGTGCAGAAAGTCCAGATACGCCTTCTTTCATGAAATTGCTCGGGAAAAAGGGTTTCAGGCACTCTTTTTAGCCCATCATCAAGGTGATCAAGTTGAAACAGTGCTCAAAAGACTCTTTGAAGGCGCCCATCTTCAGTCGTTGCAAGGGATGAAAAACGCGTCAGAGCATCAAGGGCTTTCTGTCGTCAGGCCTTGGCTTCAGATTCGTAAGGAAACGATCCTGTCTTTTTTAAAACAGCAGCAAATCCCTTATTTTGAGGACTCTACAAACTGCGATGAGCGGTTTCTCCGCGGGAGAATGCGCGAGTCGATTCTGCCATTTTTAGAACAAGCATTCCAGAAGAACATCGCGTCCAACATCGCCCATTTCGCAACAGATGCTGCCGAATTGAACGTCTATTTGGAAGAAAAGATGGCGGCTCTGTATGCAAAAATAATCGTTGGACCCTTTGGAACCCTACTTTTACAGGCTCCAACACCTTCATTTGAAGTGCGTTATCTGCTGAAAAAATGGTTTAAAGAGCAAGGAGAGGAGATTTCACGTCAGGCGATCGAAGAGATTGCATCGCTGTTTGCATCGGGAAAATCCAACAAATTTGTCGAAACGCTTCATTACAGGATCGCGGTCGATCGCGGCCGCGTTTTTGCGCTTGCGAAAGATAAGCTAATTTACCGTTGGGAGAAATCGCGCTCGCACACTTCAAATAGAAAGCCGGGATGGGAAAACGTCTTTTGCGGAGAGGCGTATTTTACTTTGCCTCCAAGTGCGTCTTTCGTTTCATTTGAAACAATTCCACCTTCCAAGGAGAAGAAAAAATTGGCAAAAAGATTAGCGGAACAGTCTGTGCCGCAGTTCTTAAGAGATCTCGCACCTTTTGCTGTGGATGCAGAGGAAAATCTTTACAATCCCTTCCTTTTAACTAACGATTTCTCTGCTTTACGCCTAAAGAACACTTTGTTAAAATGGGAAGGATAGACCCTTAAATTATCGAGTGGAAGCATGGCAAACGACAAAAAGAATGAATTTAAGCGCAATATTCCAGGCGGTTTCGTTTGGTTTTTAATGGCCGCCTTTTTTATGGCGCTCATGTTGCAAAACTATATTGAAACGAAGTTTGCGAAAGTTTCCTTCAGTTATCAGCTGGAACACCTCGTCAACCTGCAGTTGCTGCAGCCTGAAGACAGCAAAAAAACAGCTTTAAACGACAACCTCGTTACCTTTAGCGGTCAATTCCGTGAAAAACAGACGGAAGAGGGAAAAAACAGGTTTAAGTATCTCGAACTTCTCAACACCAATCATCAACTGCATCAGGAACAGACGCGCATTGATGGGGAGCTTACAGAGAACCGTGCAAAAATCTTAAGCGCCGGTGATTATTTCCTCCATTTAAGCGGCATCCCAGTTCCTAAAGATGGTTATGTGATCGTCGATGCACTCTATAACACCCCTCCGAAAGACAACAGCGTGGTGATCAGAGAACTTTCGAAGCGATCGATCCAAAGTTTGCCTGACGTGAAGGCAGAGTATGCCAACCTCAAAGAAACACCTAGCGAGGCTTTTTTCAAGAAATTTGGAAAATCCTTAAACGACCTGATCCGCAATTTCCGCTCTCTCGAATTAGGCATTGGCAATGAAGCGATCAAAGAAAAACTGAAAGCACTGGATGCTGATGTTGTTAATTTGAACCAAGCCGGCAACCTCAAAAATCTGACTCCTTATGAAACCGTTCTTGGAGAACTGCAGTTTATCGTCAACGACTTGAACGAAGTGGAAGACCATATCCGTCTCTTGAAGCTGCGCAGCGTTAGAAGCTACAAAAAGGCTCTCGACGAAAACAGCGACATCGTACAGAAACTCGATGAAAACGATACGCAGCTCGACAAAGCGCGTCAAGCGGTGAGCGGCGTTGTCTGGTTCTTCAACAACCAGGAGCTTTCAACAAGATCGCTTGAAAAGCAAGATCCGGATCAATTTGCCCAATGGTTCAATAACGCGAAAGAGGAATGGACCCGTTTTCAGCAGAACGCAGGAGGCTTTTTCAAAGCGCCTGATCAGCCGCTGAACACAGCTTTGGAAAAGACCTTTAAAAGCGAAGAGCCTGCACCTAACTACTTAAGCTACCTCTTTACTATCATGCCTGTCCTTCTGGTCTTAGGCGTTCTTTACCTCGTCTTCTCAAGACAGATGAAAGGGATGGGATCGAATGCGATGAGCTTCGGCAAATCTCCTGCACGCCTTGTGCTTCCTGAAGGGCCGAATAAAGTGACTTTCAAAGATGTGGCGGGAGCGGATGAAGCGATTGAAGAATTGCAGGAAATCGTAGAATTTTTGAAAAATCCGCAGCACTTTACAACGCTCGGCGGAAGAATTCCTAAAGGTGTTCTCTGCATTGGCCCTCCAGGTACTGGTAAGACCCTTCTTGCCAAAGCTGTAGCCGGCGAGGCAGATAGACCCTTCTTCTCGATTTCCGGATCTGACTTTGTCGAGATGTTTGTGGGCGTAGGCGCTAGCCGTATCCGCGATCTATTCGATCAAGCGAAGAAAAATGCACCTTGCATCGTCTTTATTGATGAGATCGACGCTGTAGGACGCCACAGAGGCGCGGGGATTGGCGGAGGCCATGATGAACGCGAACAGACGTTGAACCAGTTGCTCGTCGAAATGGATGGCTTTGATACCAATGAGGGCGTGATCCTCATGGCGGCGACCAACCGTCCGGACGTGCTCGATAAAGCTCTCTTGCGTCCAGGACGTTTTGACCGCAGAGTTGTAGTTAGCTTACCGGATGTTAAGGGCCGTTACGACATTTTGAAAGTGCATGCACGCAAGATTAAGATGGATGCGTCCGTTGATCTGATGAGCATCGCTCGTTCAACGCCCGGTTCTTCCGGCGCTGATTTAGCGAATATATTGAATGAAGCTGCACTGCTCGCCGCACGACGCGGAAGATCCGCGGTCACTGCTCAGGAAGCTCAAGAAGCACGCGATAAGGTGCTGTATGGAAAAGAGCGCCGCAGCTTGGAGATGGACGAGAACGAAAAACTCACCACAGCTTATCATGAAACCGGACATACGATCGTTGGCTTGGTGGTTAAACACTCCGATCCAGTCGATAAAGTCTCGATCATTCCTCGCGGCATGTCACTCGGTTCAACGATGTTTCTGCCGAAGAAAAACCGCTTGAGCTACTGGAGAAATGAGATTCTCGACCAATTGGCTGTTCTCATGGGCGGACGCTGTGCAGAAGAGCTTTTCGTCCACGATATCTCGTCAGGAGCCCAGCAAGACATCGAGCGAGCCACGCAGTTGGCCCGCAGCATGGTGTGTGAATGGGGGATGAGCGATAAGCTTGGAGCTGTCGCCTATACCGATCGCGGCGAAGCGCAGCAGATGGGTTTTGGCGGCAAAGAAAAAGCGTATTCTGAAGAGACAGCGAGAGCGATTGACCAAGAAGTCAAGCAGCTACTGGACGAAGCGCATAAAAAAGCTAAAGAGATCCTGGAACAGCATCGACAAGAAGTTGAGCTGATGACGCAAATGTTGATGGAATTTGAAACCTTAGATTCCGAAGATATCGATCTGATCATGAAAGGCACTTGGAGCGTAGAAGAGAAAAAACGCAAGCTCAAGATGCAGGAAGAATTGCACAAAAAGCAGATGAGTCCACCACCTCCGCCGCCTCCAGTGGTAGAGAAGGAGACATCGATCAATAACTTGCCAAGACCTTCACAGGAGCCGACAAGCTAATGCACCTCATCGCAGCTACATTAACAGTTATTGTAGCTGCCTTGCATCTTGGATTTCTCGTGCTGGAGATGTTTCTCTGGCGCACTCCCATCGGGCAAAAGATCTTCCATCTGACGCCCGAATTTGCTGCCCAGTCTGCCGTCCTGGCTAAAAACCAAGGACTCTATAACGGCATCTTGGCAGCCGGTCTCATCTGGACATTCTTTATCCCCGATCCAGGCTTTCAAGCCTCCGCCCGGATCTTCTTCCTGACTTCGGTCGTAGTGGCCGGTGTGTATGGAGCTCTAACTGCACCGCCCTCAATCTTCTTCGTCCAGGCCTGGCCGGC
>JBKEAL010000292.1:0-1575 GCA_047972195.1 Parachlamydiaceae bacterium | reverse complement strand
GCCTTGAGACGGCTAAGAATCAGGAGTTGGATGGAATTGTGAACATTGGCGGTGACGATTCCAACACGACTGCGGCATTTTTGGCGGATTATCACCTTGCTCAAGGATCAAAAACGAGTGTTGTAGGAGTGCCTAAAACAATCGATGGCGATCTGATGAATCGTTGGATCGAGCAATCTTTCGGTTTTGATAGCGCGGCAAAAACTTATAGCGAACTTGCCGGCAACGTTGCCATGGATGCCTTGTCGCAAGGCAAGTATTACTTCTTTATCAAAGTGATGGGAAGGACCGCTTCTCACCTAGTTTTGGAAACGGCATTAAATACGCGGCCAAACTTAGCGCTGATCAGCGAAGAGATTGTCCACGAAAAGCGAACATTGGATCAAGTGGTTGCAGGTCTTGCCGATCTGATCGTAGAAAGGTCTAAGAAGGGATTACAGCATGGCGTGATCTTGATTCCGGAAGGATTGATTGAATGTTTCCCCGAGTTTAAAACGATCAATCCTGAGGCGCATGCCATTTGGGACCGTTTGCCCGCATCGACGAAAGAGCAGTTACTCATGGAGCGCGATCCTCACGGCAATATCCCCGTATCCAAGATAGAAACTGAGCGTCTTTTGATCCATTTTGTGCAGCAGGAGCTTGCCAAAAGAAGCGATTATAAGGGTTCTTTTCAGCCTCAGCCTCTATTTTTTGGTTATGAAGGACGCTGCTGCTATCCTACGGAGTTTGACGCAAGCTATTGCTATGCGCTGGGTATCACGGCAGCGGTTTTAGTGAAAGAAAACAAGACAGGATACATGGCTTGCATCAAACATTTGCTAGAACCTGTTGAGAAGTGGCAAGGGACAGGCGTACCTTTGATAGCGATGATGAATCTTGAGGAGCGTAAAGGCGTGGTAAAGCCTGTGATTCGCAAAGGATTGGTCGAATTAGACGGCGATAAATTTAAGCAGCTAAAGAAAAATCACGAAACAGACGCTCTTGAAGACCACTACATCTCCACAGGCCCCATTCAGTTTTCATAGGAGTATTGTAAAATTTAAATCTTTCAAAGTCAAATGCTCGAGTGTCGTTTCTAAATATTCAAAATTTTGATATAAGGAAGGATTTAGGGAGAAAATACAATGACCCGCCTAGTTGTGATTGGGATCTTAACAGCCTTTGCCGTGCTCTTTTTTCTCGGGCTAGGATCGATCAAAGAGTCTTATAAGCTGCTTCCAATCAGCGCATCAAAAGAGGGCGCACCGACGCAATTTTCCTCCTGGAAGGATTATAAACCGCCTAGTCATAAATTTTCGGTCATGATGCCTTCTTATCCTCAGAATGCTAAGCAAACGATGAAAGATCCAAAGAGCAAAGATGTACGTAAGTACGACATGTATGTAGCTGAGAAAGAAGACGGCTCTTTATTCATGATCAGTTTGATCCAATTTCCTGATAGCAAAGAAACCCCGGAATTCATTCAGAAAAGCGTAGTTAATGATCTGCTCGCCTCCAATCCCCAGAATCAATTGAAGTCGATGAAAGTGGGAGATTACAAAGGCAGTAAAACTCTCGATTTTACCATTGTAA
>JBKEAL010000288.1:0-5827 GCA_047972195.1 Parachlamydiaceae bacterium | reverse complement strand
TAACCGCACCTCTTTCCATTTCGATTGTAGAAAGCATTGCTTTGCAATGCTTTCTAAGAAGTGCTCTAGCAGCATTGTAAATAATTTCTTTGCGCCCTTCGTGCCTTTGCGATAAAAAAATCCGAACTTACAAAGACACAAAGAGTTATCTCGTTAAAAAATTAACGTTTTTTCTTTGGCGGTACCGGTTTTTTTGCTGGCGCAGGCTTCTTGGCTGGTGCTGCAGGTTTCTTTGCAGGCGGAGCTTTCTTTGCTGGAGCGGCAGGTTTCTTTGCTGGGGCTACTTTCTTAGCAGGAGCTGCAGCTTTAGCGGGCTTGGAAGGAGCTTTTTTCTTGGGTGGAACGAAATACTCTTCGTCGTCTTCCGATTCCCATTCCGATTCTTCCAGGTCGTCGAGCTCTTCTACTTGAGGTTTTTTCAGAGCCTTTTCTTCCATGACCCACTTGTTGGAGAGATCGCGGATCGCATTGAGCTTTTGGTTGTAGTTTTCGATGCTGATGTCGAGGTCGGCATGAGGATTGGCTTTTCTTCGGGCCATCAACTCTTCTTCAGTTTCAAACTTTTGAGAGAAGAGCACGTGTGAGCCGGAGCTGTATTCTGTGAGGAACAGGAATGTGCGAACAGAAGAGGGAACAGTATTGTATAGGTCGCCAGCCATTTCATGATCGGTTTCAGTTTTGGCGATCTGCTTAGGAGGGCGTCCGCGCTTAGGTCTTGGGTTCAAGGCTTCGTTGGAGTAGTAGGTCTTGGCCTTAGCGAAAAGCGCCTTTCTTGCGGCAATCACTTCTTTAGCAGCCTTAGAATCAAATAGCTGTCCTTTGATCTTTTCCATCAGATCGCGAGGGAACTCCAAATCCTCTTCAAAAACGAATTCAAATTCGTTCTGTCTTAGCCACTCGATGATGCGGATTCTGGAGCGTTCTTGGTAATATTGCTGCCATTTTTCCAATTCTGTGTGGTGGTCATAGATAAAGTCGAGGAAGTTTTCACGGGCAGCTTTAGATTGGATGATCTCAAGAAGTTTTTCCTTGGTGTCGATGTCGTATACCTTCTCGTTGACAAAGCCTTCCATGATCTTTTTCGTTTCGTAGAACGTCATTTTGGGGATGGCGCAATACCTTTCAGGACTGGATTCAAACTCCTTTTCCAGGCGTTGCAGCTCCTCTTCAGATTTGTCCAAATCTACGAAGAGAATAAATCCTTCCACGCGGTCGATGTAGAAATCTCTTTCATCATCCGATTTTGCAAAAGCTTCCATCATGCGATGGCAGCGAAGGATCAGGGGATTTTGAGCTTCTGGAAATTTAGTTTTTTGAGCCATATTAGTTCTTTACCTTTTGGGTTCTAAGCGAAAGCTTTTTCACAGGGCCTTGTTGAGTCAGATTGCTGATCTTGCCATGAGGGTCTGTCTGGAATTCAACGGTCAACTTTTCACCGGACCGCGTTTCCACGACGATTGGCGATTTCAAGCCCCACTTCCAGGAAGCGGCAATCGCTGAGGCGGCAGCACCGGTTCCACAAGCGAGAGTTTCAGCCTCTACGCCTCGTTCAAAGGTTCTCAAAGAGATGCTTTGATCGCCTGTTTTTATCACAAAGTTTGCGTTGGTTCCTCTTGGAAAAAAGCGGGGATGGTGGCGGACTTGTTCTCCTAGGTCTGCCACGTCCACTGCTTCTAAATCAGCGACAAATAGAACAGCATGAGGCACGCCTGTATCTAGCGAGGAGATCGTTTCTTTGCCTTCTTTGAGGTTGAGCGAAAGCTCTTTTTCGACCTGTTTGGGGGTGCCTAACTGCACCTTTACCTGATCATCTAAAAGTTCGATGGCGTGGACTCCAAACAGAGATTCCACGGTGAAGCGCTTCCGTTTTTCGCCTTTCTCTTCAATAAAACGCCCCAGACAGCGCAAGCC
The DNA here is from genome assembly GCA_047972195.1 of Parachlamydiaceae bacterium. Classification (GTDB taxonomy): domain Bacteria; phylum Chlamydiota; class Chlamydiia; order Chlamydiales; family Parachlamydiaceae; genus CAZSDA01. Next base: position 3,916 of record JBKEAL010000288.1, on the reverse strand, counting down.
ATTGCCGCACATTTCCGCTTCAGAGGCGTCTGAATTGAAGATGCGCATTTTGTAGTCTGCTTTTGCGCTTTTTTCTAGAAATATCACCCCATCTACACCCTCTTGCTGGCACGCTTCGACGATCCATGACAAAGCAGGCAGTGCACTGCAATCTCTTTGATCGATCAGCAGAAAGCTATTGCCGCAACCGGCGTATTTAGATGGAGTGGATCTCACAATTAAAGCTCTGAGTAGGTGTTTACAATTTTATCCAGAAGGCCGAATTCCATCGCCTCTTGCGCGGTCATCCAGGTGTCACGGTCGATCGCTTTTTCAATTTCTGAAGCGCTCTTTCCGGTTTTTTCCATGTAAAGTTTGACCAGGATGTCTCTCGTCTTCAGCATCTCTCTTGCTTGGATCTCTAGGTCAGTCGCTTGGCCCTGGATGAAACCGGAAAGTCTTGGCTGGTGCACCATGAAGCGTGCGTTTTGCGTCGCAAATCTTCTGCCGGGAGCTGCCACCAGGCTTAAGATCGATCCCATCGAAGCTGCAAGGCCTGTAACTAGCGTTGTGACAGGGGATGAGATCATTTTGATCTGGTCCCAGATGGCAAATCCCGCATCGATCGATCCGCCCGGGCTGTTGATGACCAGCGTGATTGGCTTGCCTGGATCTTTAGAATCGAGGTACCACAGTTTGCGAATGATCTCTTCCGCAGTATCGCTGTCGATCGCGTCGCAAAGGAATAAGCGTCTTTGTTCAAGCAGTTGTGAATCGATTTTGTCTTTTAACGGGGTCAATGAAGCATTTTCGTCATTTTTAGCCATAGGAGACTCCTTATTAAGGCAATTCTGGGTAGAGGGGGAATTTAGTTAACAGCTGCTTGACGCGCTTGTGCGCTTCTTGCACGGCTTCCGGTTTGATATCAACGTGTGACCGACCAGGAGTGCCGTTTTCCTGCAGCTGCGGTGTGCTGTTCTTTAAAATGAGGTGGACGATCTCAGCGATCTCTTCCATTTCTTGTACGCCCATTCCAAGCGTCGTCAGAGCAGGTGTACCTAGACGTAGGCCCGATGTGAAGAAAGCGCCATTCTTGTCGAAAGGGATGCTGTTGCGGTTGACAGTGATGTGTCCTTGGCGAAGGGCTGTTTCACCTTGTCTGCCTGTTAGTCCAGAAGACGTTAGATCGAGCACTAACAGATGGTTCTCTGTGTCTCCGGAAACGATTCTCAAGCCCTTTTTGGTCAGGGCGTGAGCAAGCGCTTTCGCATTTTCGACTACCTTCTTTGCGTAGGTTGAAAACTCCGGGGCATTCGCTTCCCTAAATGCGACCGCTTTCGCAGCAAGAACATGAGGAAGAGGGCCGCCTAAAACAAGAGGGCACCCTTTGTTGACGACATCTTCATATTCTTTTGTGCATAAGACCAGACCGCCCCTTGGTCCTCTCAATGTTTTGTGAGTGGTAGAGGTGACGACATCGGCGTAAGGGATCGGATTAAATTCACCTGTAAACGCTTTTCCGGCAACAAGGCCTGCAAAGTGCGCCATGTCGACCATGAGGACGGCGCCAACGCTGTCTGCAATCTCTTTGAACTTCGCGAAGTTAATTTTTCGTGGATAGGCTGAGTAGCCGGCGAGAAGAATCAACGGTTTTTCTCTTTTTGCCTGCTCCTGAATCGCTTGGTAGTCGAGTAGTTCCGTTTTGGGTTCGACGTCGTAAGGGATGGCATGGAACATCTTCGCCGAGACATTCATTCTGTAACCGTGCGTCAAATGGCCGCCTGAGCTTAGGGAAAGCCCCATTACTTTCTGCTGATTTAAGAGCGTGCGGATCTTTTCAAATTCTTGAGGTGTCAGTTCATCCAGTGATTTTTTTCCTAAACGCTCAACCTCGGGCTGCTGCACTTTATGAGTAAGAATGGACCAAAAAGCGACCAAGTTCGCGTCAGCGCCTGAATGGGGCTGGACATAAGCTGCTTCTGCACCGAACAGTTTTTTGGCCTCATCGACAGCCAGCTGTTCAATATGGTCGACGTTGTCGCATCCGGCGTAATAACGCTTTCCAGGAAAGCCTTCAGCGTATTTGTCTGTCATGAAGTTCCCCATCGCCAGTTGCACAGCGTAGGAGCAGTAATTTTCCGATGCGATCATTTTAAGGTAGGAGCGCTGGTCTTTCAGTTCCTGCTCGATACTTTCTACGATCTTAGGATTTTTCTTCTCAATTTCGTCGAGTGAGGCTATGTAGGCGATCGCTGCGGCAGATTGCTGATTTTGCGGGGTGGAGCTAAGGTAATTCTGAATTCTTTTCATGTATGCTAGTTTATCCACTCTCCTAAAAATAAGGCAAGCTCTTCTAATGATGGGCTTTTTCCTGAACGGACGTAATAGCTTGCGGTGGCAGCTCCTAATTGCAGTGCTTCTTTGCCGTCCATTCCGTAAAGCACACCATTTAAGTAACCTGCGTTGAAATTGTCACCGGCTCCTGTGGTCAGCTTTGGATGTTCAGTAAAAGGAGTTTCGATCAGATGAACCCCATCGCACGCCAACCTGGTCGAGTGGATGAGTATCTGTTTGAGTCCAGTGGCTTGTTTAATCTCTACGGCAAGTTGCATGAGGTCTGCCGTCTTCTTTTCGGGATAAAACAGAGAAAGAATACGTTCGGCTTCTCTAACGTTGAGTCCCAGATGCACCTCGAAGTAGCGTTCTGTCTCCTTTAAAAGTTCCAAGGCTTGGTGCAGGTCGTCGTCCTTTCTTTTGGCGGGGTCTGCCAAGTCGACGAAAAAGATACGCTTTTTAGGCGTTAGCTTGGGGAAAACTGTCTTTAGCAAGAGCTGCCAAAGCGCATTTATTGCGGGAATCATGGTCCAGTTGACAGAGGCCACAAGGTCGCAGTTTTCAATAAGGGAGGGTAAGTTAGGGATTTTTTCTAAAATTTCTTCCGCTTTGAGATCGAGGATTCCCTTCATTTCGCCAAAGATCACCTTGCCATCCATAAACTCGATAGCTGTAGTATGGCCTGGTTTTCCTAGAGTGAACAGCGTTTCGCACCGTTCTTGCAAGGGCGAGAAGGTTGGGTCGATGGGGTCTCCAAGTGTTGCGGCAAGGGCGATGCAGTGACCGCCTTCCAGAAGGCCTTGGGTTAGAATTGGAGCGTTACCTCCAATTTTTCTTACTTCAGCGACTAGTTCGATATTTCCGCTTTTCCCGGAAAAAGAGGCGATTTTATCGCCAAAATCGGAAATAGTGGGAATCGTTTGGTAGTTCGTCCCATCTCGGATATCGACAGCCTTGACGATGTCGTCAATGAATCCGTCGAATCCGATCAGACAGTGCGCTTTTTTTAGCGGACTGCCTGTTTTGATGAATTCGGATAGCGAATTCAAAATTTAGGCGTGTAGTGGGATTGGGTGCCATGGACCATGATGCGATTGGCTCCCGTTTCGTAAATTTCGTCGTTGATCAGGATTTTGAATTGGCACTTGTTGAACACGGTGTCTGTCTCAAAAACCCATTCGTTCGATTTAATGTTCTTCAAGGGGATGCCTTTGTCCCAGCTTAAATTGCCACCCTCGCCGCGGATCGTCAATGTATTTGGGTAACCGCAGTCGTACTTGATGGAAAGCTTGGTTTTTGGTTCACTGGAAGCTGCGGACTCGTTTTTGGCAGGCCCTACTTTTTTAGTAGAGGCTTTTGCTCTTGGTTTGCTCAAAATCATGCTCATCTGTTTTACCTCCTTTTCTTAATGCTTTTACCTAAATTGAGAAGAAATCGCAACCTGTAATTTCTCCTTGTGGTTTAATGAAGATTGAGCTAAATTAGCTATGAAAAATAACGTGGGGTTCCTCTATGCTTAAAGCTTTAAAAAAGATTCTCAAAATTCAAGAGCTAGACATGCAGTTGATCCAACTGATGCGTTTGAAGCAGGAGAGACTTAAGG
>JBKEAL010000249.1:0-24969 GCA_047972195.1 Parachlamydiaceae bacterium | reverse complement strand
GTTCTTGCGGTAAAATTCGACGACGTTGGGTCTTGCCTCATCATGAAGGGAGTGAACACCTTGTTGTTTCAGCCACTCTTCGCATAGCCGCAAAAATTGGCTGCCCAAACCATGCTGTCTAGACTTCTCATCAATCGCAATGATCCTTAATGCAGCTCTCTGATCAGGCCACACTTGGATATGGGCATAACCACTAATATCCTTTCCTCGATAAAGGACGAAGTGGACATGTTCCGGGTGATCAAAAGTCCATGTATAGGGGTCGTCAATCCCAAGAGGATCAAAAAAATAGGTATTTCTCAAGCGCTTTGCAGCATCCCATTCAGAGGCATGAATGCATTTTGCCATGCGAATGAGGCCACGTTCATCATTATGTGACATAACTTCCCTTCAATTTTTGGATGACACTAAGATTTTAAAATCTCTGAACAAAAGGTTCAAGCAGACTTGATAAATTTGATTACTTAAAACAGAATGCTCTGAAAATTGAGTGAGAGGGGCTATGAGTTTGACGACACGCAATCTATCGCATCAGGAGAGAGGAGGGAGTTTTCAGGAGGCGTATGAGGGGTTGAAGAAGAGAATTGAGGGAAAGGGGCTGGCTGATGGGGAGGTGCGGAAGCAGTTGGGGTTGTTGGAAGGGTTGGGGCAGTTTGAGCTAGGGCGGTTTTTGATTGAGAAGGGTGGGTTGAATGGGTTTTGGACGAATTACATTGTGACCTATAGGAAGGGTGGGAGTTTGCATGAGTTGGAATCCTATTTGTTGGATCGGGCTCCTACGATTCTGGCGACGCAGGAAAGATTTGGTATTTTTAAGAGAGAGATTCAGAAGAGATTAAGGGAGGGTGGCGCTTATGCTTCCATTCCTTGTGGATTGATGGGCGATTTGTTGGAGTTGGATTTCATCGGGCTGTCACAGTTTACATTGCATGGTTTTGATTTAGATCAGGAATCGCTGGATCTGGCAGCAAAACGGGCAGGTGAGAATGGTTTGGAAGAGCGTTGCTTCTTTTTTAAACGGGATGCGTGGGCGCTTGGAGAGGGTGCGGAGTTTGACTTGATGGCTAGCAATGGCTTGAACTTCTATGAAGCGGATGATGCAAAGACTGTTGATCTGTATCGCGAATTTTATCGCCGCTTAAAGCCGGGTGGGGTGCTCGTCACGAGTTTCATGACGCCTCCATCAAATTGAAACGCAGGTCAAGTTGACAAGTTTGATGCCATGCAACAGAAAGCCCTCTTTACTGATGTTTTGGAGGCAAAATGGCAAATATTCAGAGTTGAACCTGCCATAAGAGAGCATTTGCAGGAAGCGGGCTTTGTGCAAATTGAAGTGATTTACGACCGCGCGCGCATTTTCCCTACCGTGATCGCAACAAAGGTGTGATTGTGATGAAAACGCTGTTATTTATTCTGCTCATCTGTGGATATGCGCATGGGGAGATGGCGCATCTTACAAAAATAGCTCCTGAATGGCATCAAGAGACGCTCAAGCCATTTAACGAGTTGATATTATCATGGAATGGTGATCGACCTGAGCAGGGAAAAATCGATTTGTACATACGCGTCAAAACCGAGGAGTGGTCTTCTTGGCTGCATTATGCCTCCTGGAGCAAGGATGAGCAGTGTACGTTTAACGAAACGATGGACGATGTGAAGAGCTATCAAGATGCGATCGAACTATTAAATGGAAAGAAGGCTTCTGCATTTGAAGTGAAAATTGTTTCCGCAAGCCAAGATTCGTTACACGCCCTGCACGTCTATACCAATGGGGATAAACAATCTGAGCCAATTCCATTCTATCCTTTAGAGCCGGTTCATATTGATGTAAAGGGTTTGTCTCAAATGGCGCTGAAACACACGAGAAGTCAGAGTCTTTGCTCGACAACCTCCACAACAGCTGTCCTTCGTTATCTTACGCAGAGCCCCATCGACCCATTGGAGTTTGCCGCTCATGCGCGCGACCATGGGTTTGACATCTATGGCAACTGGATCCTGAACACCGCCCAAGCCTCTGCAGAATTAGGAAGCGATTGGAACTGCTGGGTGGAAAGATTAGATGGCTTTTCAGACATTCACAATAGGCTAATCCGGGGTTTTCCAGTCGTCATTAGCATTCGAGGCCCGTTGCAGGGAAGCGCGCTTCCTTACGAGCAAGGCCATCTGATTGCCATCATTGGCTACCAACCTGTGGGAAAAAGGGTTCTCTGCATGGATCCAGCATTTCCTTGTGACGAAGAGACTGTGGTTTCATACGACCTGGGTGATTTAATTCAGGCGTGGAGCCGAAGAGGCCGAGTAGCTTATCTTTTCGAATCTAAGAAAGGATAACCACAGGCGTTACACCAAGATCAGCATGCTTTGTAACGGTTGGGTTATGTGGGAATACGTTAGTTCCAGTACCTGCAAAAAGTCCCACCACGAGATTCAGATTATTTACCCTTTCAACGCAAAATGTACATTTATTATTCATGAAAGGCTGCCCCGTCTTATGAGCCAGCATTAGCGATGCAGCCATCCTATCTAATGCTTGCGGAGCCGTGTAACGCGTCAATTGCGACGATTTTGAAGCTAGCCACTCATTCATTTCATCCCATGTTTTATTTAAGCTTTCCGGGATGACCTCAGGGGCGATCAATATCCAATGCGGTAAGGTTTTGGTTTCTTGTAATTGATTTTTTACTAGTTGGAAAACACTAAAACCTCGAGGAGGAGGAATTAAACGTTCTGTTGAAATTCTTTCCAGCGAATCACAGGTTTGGCCTTCCGGAATGCATACGAGAAAAAAGCTTTCACCTACCGTTTTTCCTGGATGGAATGGGCTAGGTTGAGCCAGTATCTCATTGATGTTATCAGGCAAAAGCTCCAGGGCTTGTGAATCATCGATTCCTTCCACACCCAATTCTGCCCAGTCTGAAGGGAGGATGGTCATCGCGGGATTAAGACTTGTTTCAGATCTAAGGAGCGGAATGTCAAAAAACTCCCCAGCTTCATTTAAAGCGGCTAGATCTTCCTTTGATAGGTCTTCAGGAAGGACACCCTCTTTTATGATTTTGACAAGCTTCAACAAAAGCATGTCATCGATGTCAAAGACTGCTTTATTGCCTGTTGTGCCTTCTGGAAAGCGCATTCTTGCGGCAAAGTAGTCTGATCTTAAGCTTAGGAGCAATTTGTTGGCATGGATCTCAATGCCATTCTTTCCAACAAGAACAAAATCGTCCTTCAAAGCTTTTAAGTTGAAGACATTCGGGGTATATGGGTCGACTTGAGGCATTTCTATCGGCACATCTAGGATGCTTTTTGCAATCTGAGCGAGCTCTTCACGCTGTTGGTTGGTAAAATTGCCTTTGTCAGGCTTTGCATAGACTTTTATAAAGCGCACCATATGTTGCAGCAAGGCTCCGGCATGGAATTCGACAGCGAGCTTTGCAAAATCCAAAACATTTTCCAGGGTCGTTTTGCCGATCAATCGCTTAAAACAGTAATCTTTTAAAGCGTCGGAACCAAGGGAACCTGCTTTAGCATAAAGAGAAAACAGCACCCTATCAGATGGATTTGCTATCTCGCCTGTATAGCAAAACTGCAGAAAAGCGTCCAATTCGTCTGATGAAAAGTCTGTAGGAAACTGCACTACACCATCCCTAATGTCAATTTTCTTACCCGGACATGCCCCTTCAATTAATTCTGAGAACACTTGACGCTCTTTTCCATTCACACGAATCTTCACATCTCCGGCATCCTCTCTATCCATCAGCTTTCTACCGGAATCGCAAAGCTCCTGATTGGAAACGTTCCATCCTTGGTTCGGATCTATCAGTAGCCTTTGCTCATAAGGAATCGATCCATCCGGTCTTGGAACCGGGCGCAGTTTTTGATGCAGCTCAATCTGTTGGTCGATTGGCAATAGATCCAACCCTTGCCGGTCTTTGTTTTGCAGGATGCGAAGCACATGGACAGTATAAGGGAATTTAGCGTTCAAAAATGCTAAAGTCGTATCATTCAATGAAGCCAACTGAGCAAATTCTGGAGGCAACGCATCTAACGTGGGGTAATCTTTATCCCATTTTACGATCGATAATAGATCTTCGAAAAGCTTCACGCGGTTTTCTGATGGGGCTTCTAAAGCATACCGTAGGGCAGAAACGGCAAACGGCTCACTTTCTTCTGCTGGTTGAATGACCCGCTCTTCCATTGAGCTGGTACGAGGAAGAATCTTTCTTAATCCTTCTTCAAGGGGAGATTCAGAGGCTTTTAGTTCAGCAAGCGTATTGTAAACGTTAAATACATTCCTGCAATGTTGTGTACTCATCTCCTCCAAAGGAGTGTTCTGATTCGTTTCAAACTGTTCAAGAGCTAATATGCGATTAAAAAGTAAGGCTGCCTCATTTTTATCTTCGAGCAACCCACTCTTCATCGATTGAAGAGCGAGCCACATGGCTTGCGTAGAGAAATTGGCATGCTCCGGCATCTCATCTGAAAAGAGTTTCTCCAACGTAGGATTTGCCAATGCTGCTGCGATGACGAGAGGGCGATTATCGAAAAAACCGTTCTGTTTCATTTCATAGAGAATCTTGAAATCTTCTTCATTAAAAGCTCCGCGTTCCCACCGCTCGCGCGCCTCATGCCTTGGATCCAAAAGCCCGTTAAAAGCATCATATCCAACTTTACGCCTCTCCGGAGTTAAATCTTTGAAATGATCCAAAAGAAGCGCGTCTCTTAACAGCTTTGTATCATCCACATCTCTCGCAATGCGAATCAACACCTTAGCTAGATCAGGAGTTACGTCTCCCCAACCAAATATATTTGTACGAGCTATCCCATAGTAGCATATGTATGAAACCAAACGAATCCGCGGATCGTGATTAACTGCTAAAACATCCCCGAAACCCCAGCCGCGTATATATCCCAAACTTGATCTAAGATGCGCAAATTTGATGTAAGGCATATAGAGCAGGAGTTTGTCTGCCTTCAATTTATCGTTGGCATTTCTAGTCAATCTATTACTTTTAAGCTTCCACTTTCCATTCTCATATACGGATTCTTTCCTGGGAGCAAACAGTGAAGTTTTGATTACAAGTTGTTGAAATTGCTCCAATACTAACTCTTCCAGTTCTGCTCTGCATGTTTCAAAGTCACCTCCGGGGTCAGATGCTTCGAGAAGTTTGATCAATACTTGCGGATCGTCGCCTTCTAGTGCTTTGAGATGCTTTTTTAATTCAAAAGAGTGCGCAACTTTCAAATCGCTCAAAACATCGACAGCCGCCTCTGCTCGATGAATCGCTGCCTTTGCCGTGCTAAGTACCTCACTCATTCCTCTAGGCTTGATGAGGCCCATCCTGACAAAAGGATTATTTGATTCATGCCTATATGAATAGCTGACACTTTTCATCGATCGTATGAGATTATTTAGGCTTTTCTTAGTGGCTTTGTCGTTTTTACAGTGCAGAGCTGCTTCGACAATTTTCGATTGCGCATCTTTGAATAAGTTGACTAGAGGAGAATTTTTACCGCCGGAGATTCGCGGTTTTTTTGAAGCAATTTCATCAAAATAATTTGAAAGATTATTTATTGATTCTAAATCCATAAATTACCTCACCACAAACTGTAATAATTTTATTATATAATTAATTAAATTTTAAACATAGTGATTTTCATTTCCATTAATTTGAAATTTTCTTAAGATGCTCCTATGCAAATATTTCTTATAATCCTATGCATTTTCCTTGCCGGATGTTCTCGAGAGGAAGCAAAGCATGCGCGACCGCCGACGCAAGTAACTAGCTATGTCGTTCAGCCTCTGACAATTCCGGCTGATTTTACCTTTGTTGGAAGAACCCAAAGCTCTCACCTGGTTGAAATTCGAGCCAGAGTGCAAGGTTATCTGGAAGAGATCAATTACCAAGAGGGAGCGATGGTGAATGAGGGGCAATTGCTCTTCATTTTAGATCCAAAACCGTTTCAAGCGGCGCTTGACAGTGCAAAAGCTGAATTGAACGAGCAGAAAGCGCTACAATGGCGTGCAGAGCAGGATGAACTCCGATTGAAGCCGCTATTCGAGCAGAAAGCAGCGAGTAAAAAGGACCTGGATGCAGCAACATCGCAGGTGCTGGCGACAAGAGCTGCTGTGGAAGCCGCTCAAGCTAAGGTGACCGATGCGGAATTAAACTTAGGATATACGAAGATCACAGCGCCAAGCAAAGGGCTTTCCGGCGAATCGAATTACCGTATCGGCGCCCTCATTACACCGGGAGAGCGCGCGTTATTAACCACCATTTCCGGAATCAATCCGATCTGGGTGATGTTCAGCGTTTCAGAGAATGAGCAGCTTAAGAGCCAAAAAGAGCGCGCACAAGGATGCCTGATCTTTCCTAAAGAGATGGATTTTGACGTAGCTATCGAATTTGGATTAGGAGACCGATACAACCAATTGGGTAAAGTAGACTTTGCGAATCCCTCCTACGATCCAACGACCGGAATGCGCAGCATCCGCGCGGTGTTTCCTAATCCGGAAGAGACATTAAAGCCTGGACAATTTGTCCGCATCATCGTCATGGGAGCGAAACGTCCAGGCGTACTGCTCGTTCCAAAGATTGCCGTACAGCAAGGCAATAATGGATTTTACGTCTACGTCATCAATAAGGATGGCAATGCAGAATTGCGGATCTTAGATCTTGGCGATTGGTTTGAAGAATTTTGGATCGTCAACGATGGATTAGATAAGGGCGATCAGGTAGTGGTAGAAGGCGTCAACAAAATCGAACCGGGATCCCCGCTTAAAGTGACTAAATCGATTGAATCGCCGGCCTCCTCAACACCTTTTGACGGGGCTCCCTGCAAGGTGAAAAAGAGCACATGATCTCTTCATTTTTCTTAAAACGACCTGTCTTTGCCTCTGTAGTGGCAATCCTCATGTTGTTCATTGGGTTTGCTGCATTGCGCGTTCTTCCGATCGAACAGTACCCCGACATCACGCCCCCGCAAATCCACGTCATGGCAAGTTATAGAGGAGCAGACGCAAAAACGGTTGCAGAAACCGTTGCGGCGCCTTTAGAACAAGAGGTAAACGGCGTTGAAAACATGCTCTACATGTATTCGCAAAACTCCTCATCGGGAGAGATGTCCCTAAGTGTTGTTTTTGAGATCGGAAGCGATGTCAATCAGGCGCAAATGGACGTGCAAAATCGCGTTAACGTCGCTTTGACCAAACTTCCGCTTGAAGTACAGAGGGAAGGCGTCACTGTTAAGAAACAAATTCCCAATATCTTGCTCTTGGTTGGCATTCAATCTCCTGACGGTCGATATGAAGATGTGTATGTTAGCAACTTTGCTAGCCTCCATGTTGTGGAAACCTTAAAACGGCTTCCGGGAGTCAGCGACGTTCAAATGATCGGCGGAAGGGATTATTCCATCCGGATCTGGCTCCATCCTGACAGAATGTCCCAGCTTGGAATCACAACCGAAGATGTGCGAAGAGAAATCCAGGCGCAAAATGCGCAATTTGCCTTAGGGAAAATAGGTCAGGCGCCTCAACAAGGAAATGTTCTTCTTACGATTCCCGTATTGACTCAAGGGCAATTCCAGGCTCCCGAGCAATTTGAAGAAGTGATTCTGAAAGCCGATGAGAAAGGATCCATTGTTAAGCTAAAAGACATAGCCGATGTTGAGCTTGGAGCAGAGAATTACGATGTGATCGGCACGCTGAATGGGAAAAGTACTGCTCTAATCGCCGTCTACCAGCAGTTTGGCGCAAATGCTCTAGACGTTGCCCAGTCAGTCAAAAATGAGATGGAAAAGCTCTCTCACGAATTTCCTAAAGGCTTGACTTTCTACATTCCCTACGACACGACAATCTATATCAAAACCTACATCCAGGAAGTGTTTGCCACGTTCTATGAAGCAGCCATTTTGGTTGCCTTAGTGGTATTTCTTTTCTTGCAGAACTTCAAAGCCACGCTCATTCCGGTAGTCGCAATGGCTGTGTCAATTGTCGCGACGTTTGCCGGTATGGAAGTGTTGGGCTTTACCATCAATACTTTGACACTGTTTGGCCTTGTGCTTGCGATCGGTATGGTTGTGGATGACGCAATCGTCGTGATCGAAAACGTCGAACGGAACCTGAAAGAAAAGAAGCTACCTGCAATGGAAGCTGCTATTGTGGCCATGGAAGAGGTGACAGCGCCTGTCATCGCTACAACGCTAGTTCTTGCCTCCGTGTTCATTCCCGTAGCATTTCTAGGAGGCATTGCAGGAGAGCTTTACAAGCAGTTTGCCATCACTATTTCCATCTCAGTGACCATTTCCTCTATCATGGCACTCGTAGTGAGTCCTGTAATGGCAGCCTTTCTCTTAAGGAAAGAGCAAAAAGCAACCCGATTTTCTTTATGGTTTGACAGAACATTCCACACAATATCCACGAACTACATCAAAGGTTCTGCCTGGATGCTGGAATACCCCAAAAAGAGCGTTCCGCTTTTTCTGACCGTAGTTGTCGCCATGTACGCCTTACTGAAGATCACACCAACGAGTTTAGTCCCCAATGAAGACCAGGGCTACCTTTTCATCCTCACCAGTTTGCCGGAAAATGCCAGCGTTGACCGCACTCAAAGTGTCGATGAAAAAGTGCGGCAGCTTGTGATGCAGATCCCAGGTGTTGAACGCATGGTTTCATTGACAGGATTTAGCTTGCTAGATGGCATGAACCGCTCCTCCATCGGATCCAACTTTCTGATTTTAAAGCCATGGGAAGAAAGAAAGACGAAAGAACTTAGCGCAGACACAATTTTGAAGAAAGTGTATGGAGTTACAGGACAGATTTCCGAAGCAAGAGTTCTCGCCTTCAACCCACCTCCAATCCACGGCATCGACGTCGTGGGAGGATTTGAAATGTGGATTCAGGATGCATCCGGAGGAGATTTAACGCGTCTTGAAGAGTTGCTTAAGAAGTTTGTAGCGGAAGCCAACCAGCGCCCGGAATTGAGAAATGTGTTCACTACATTTGACATGAACAGCATGCAAGTGTACGTAGACTTAGATCGAGAAAAAGCGCGGATGCTTTCTGTTTCAATCGACGACCTTTTCCACACTTTACAAGGGCTTCTCGGGACTGTTTACGTCAATGACTTCATCAAATATGGACGCGTGTATAAAGTTCTCATGCAAGCTCAAGACGAGTATAGAAAAAATTTGCATAGCATTGGCGAGGCGTATGTCCGCTCTCAGAAAGGAGAGATGATTCCGATCAAAGCTCTCGTCAATATCCACATGGAAAGAGGCCCCGCCGTCATCAGCCGATTTAACGGCTTTATTGCAGCTAAAATCTTGGGAAGCCCTGCCCCGGGTTACAGCTCCGGAGATGCAATGCGAAGCGTCAAAGAGGTGGCAAACAAGGTATTCCCAAATGAATTTACAACGAGTTTCGGAGGGCTTTCCCTTCAGGAAGAAAAAACTGGCGGAACATCTCTAAAAGTCCTCTTCGCAGGGATTTTCGTCGTCTACCTAATCCTGTCAGCACTCTATGAAAGATGGGCTGTGCCGATCGCCATTCTCCTAACAGTTCCACTTGGAACCTTTGGCGCTCTGCTTGCCGTTTGGCTTTCAGGCATGAACAACGACATTTACTTCCAGATCGGATTGATCACATTGGTTGGCTTGGCAACGAAAAACGCGATCCTGATAGTAGAATTTGCCCTTCAAAAATCAAAAGAGGGAAGCTCCTTAAAAGAGGCGGCGCTTGAAGCTACGAAATTGCGTTTTAGAGCGATCGTCATGACATCGCTTACAACGATCATCGGCATTTTGCCTCTTGTGTTTAGTAAAGGAGCCGGTGCTGCTAGCCGTCAATCTGTTGGCGTTGGAATCTTTGGAGGCATGACTGCGGCGACATTCCTCGCGATTCTCTTTGTTCCACTCTTTTACATATTGATTGCACGGTATGGCAAAGGAGGAAGCCGTGAGTAGATGGCTATTGCTTCTCCTGTTGACAGGTTGCCTCAAACCTCCTGAATACGATTATTGCGTTCCCACTAATGAAACATGGCGTACAGAAGCAGATTTTGAGGAGCTTCCGGAACTCGACTGGCGCACATGGGCAGAAGATCATGCCTTGGAATCTCTAATTGAATACGCATTGGAAGAAAACCAGGACATCCATATTGCGTTAGCCCGCGTACAGCAATTCTACGACCAATATGTGATCGTGCGATCTCAACTATTTCCGGAAGTGAATGCGACGACAGCGCCATTTAAATATGAAAATACACTCGCAACCATTCCTGCCTATCCTAAAACGTTGCCCAGGATCATCGACGACTTTCCGCTTTCGTTGAACATTTTTTATGAAGCCGATCTGTTTGGAAAAATCTCCAACCGATCCAAAGAAGCTTTAAATCAATGGATTGCCCAAGATTACTCATACCGCGACGTCCAATTGACAATCGTGGCTAATGTTTCAACACACTATGTGATCTTAAGACAGTATGACGCACAGCTTGAAGTCTCCAAACGCACGGCCGTATCGCGCGAAGAGTACATGAAAATCGCTCAGTTACGCTTTGACGAAGGCTTAACGAGCGAATTGCCCGTTATTCAGGCGCGTACCGAATGGGAATCAGCGATGATCGCTGTAAAGCGGCTTGACAAACTGATCGCTATCGAAGAAAACCTGATCTCGCTGCTCATTGGGGCGCCACCTACAGAAATCCCTCGAGGCCAGCCTTTAACGCACCTTGGATTCCCCAGACAGATTCCCGTTGGGCTTCCATCAGATCTTCTGTACCGAAGACCGGATATTCTTGCCGCAGAACGAAGACTCGCCGCAGCCGGCTACTCTGTAGCAGCTGCACGTGCCGACTTTTTCCCAAAAATCACCCTCACGGGAATGTTTGGATTTGAAAGCGCTCACTTGAAAAACTTGCTGACACATGAAGCAGAAACCTGGCAGATTGCCGCAAATGTACTGCAACCCATATACAACTCCGGACGCATCAGCGCTCAAGTCGACCTATCTGAAGCCGAGCTTTATGGCAGCTACTCCAATTACGTTCAAACCACCCTAAACGCCTTCAGGGAAGTCGATGACGCCCTATCCTCTTTAGTCATCAGCCAGGAGCTTCTAAAGCTTCAGGACGAGCAGGTGCTGCAATTCAACGAATACTTGCGCCTCGCCACCCTTCAGTACGATAACGGAGAATCTGACTACTTAAACGTCCTCGACGCCCAAAGACGCCTATTTGAAGCCGAATTGGCACAACAGGCCGCCCAAGCCGACGTCTACACAAGCATGATCGAACTCTACCGCTCTTTAGGCGGAGGGTTTTGTTCGCTATAGGGGGATTAGAATAACTATCGTTTGAGGATGGCTAGGGTTTCGATGTGAAGGGTGCCGGGGAAAAAGAGGTAGCCTTCGGCGGTTGTGAGCGTCCAGCCGGCCTTTTCAAGGCTTTCGATGTCTCGCATGAATGAATCGGCGCCGCAGCTGATGTAGATTAAAGTATTGATGGCAGTGGGTTGTTGAAGGGCTTGGAGAAGCTTGGGATCAAGGCCTTTTCTTGGAGGATCGACAATCAGGAGATCTGATTTAGCGAGGTATGCAAGGGCATCTTGAGAAGCAAGTGTGTGATAGTGGGCATTTGGATGGGGTTGGCTCTTCATCATTTGGTCAAAGCACTTCTTTGATTCGGGATTGCTTTCGCAAAGGGTAAGGGTATTTTTGGCTAGAGCTAGACCGATCACACCGATTCCTGCATAAAGTTCGAGAATGTGCTGATGGGGTGGCATTAACTGCTTTGCGCGATCAAGAAGGCGTTCAAACATCTCTAGGTTAGCTTGACCGAAGGAGCCGGGAAGGAAGCAGGCGTGGATGCCCTGAATGTTCTCTTGCAGCCACTCTTCCCCTAAAATGAGGTGCCAATTTTGGCTAAAGATCGTATTTGAGGGTTGAGGATGGAGATTGATCCATAGGGAGTGCCAAATTGATGGAGATTCTTTTTGAAGGGCTATGAGAAGTTGATCAAATCCTGCATCGTTCGTCACTACGAAGGAGGCTTGCACTTTTCCGGTAGCTCTTTCGACGACAAGCTGAATATATTTTAAGATGCCGCTATGGTTCGCTTCATTGTAGGGAGCGATGGAATGGCGGATCATCCAGTTCTTAATCAATTTTAAAGCTTCATTGATTTTTGGATGGTGATCGGGGCAATCAAGAAGTTCATACACGTCGTGAGTGCCTTCTTTAAAGAGGCCAATCAATGGCGATCCCGTTTTACCGCGAATCGCAAGCTTGGCTCTGACTCTCCAGCCTGACTTCGAACCTTGATGAAAGGGAAAAGTGCCTAATCGTTTTTCAACAAATGCGGTAAGAGTCATACATGAACCAGGGATGCGATGGTTTCGCCGATCGCTAATGAAGCGGTAGCTGCAGGTGAAGGGGCATTGAGCACATGCACCCATCCTGGACGCTCTACAATCAAAAAGTCATCTTGCAATTTGCCATTTGGCAAGACGATTTGCGATCGCACGCCCGATTCTGCGGGGATTAAGTCTTCATCAACCAGCTCAGGAACTAACGTTTGCAACGATTTCAGAAATGCCTTTTTGGAATAGGAGCGGTAAAGCTCGTAGATTCCCACTTTCCAGTATTTGGAAGCCATATTCCAAAAGCCGGAGTAAGAAATATAGTCCCATAAACTCTGCAGCGAAACATCTCTTTTACGGTATCCTTCGCGACAGAACGCTAAGACAGCATTGGGTCCAGCCTCCACGCGACCGTCGATGGTTTTGCTTAAATGGACTCCAAGAAATGGGAATTCAGGATTTGGCACAGGATAGATCAGTCCTTTGATCAGTTGGCGCTTTTCTGGTTTAAGTTCGTAATATTCGCCTCTAAATGGAATGATCTGTTTTTTCGAAATTGCAGCGTCAGACAGATGCGCCACTTTATCTGCATAAAATCCAGTGCAGTTGATCGCTTGCTTAGTGCAAAATTCCTCTGTTATCGTCTTCAAAATGATCCCTTCAGGTCGCTCTTCTGTGTTCTTGAGCTCTTGGTTAAAGAACACATCAGCGCCTGCATTGCGGATATCCTCCAAATAGGATGTTGCTACTCGGACGTAATCGACGATTGACGTTTCTGGAGAATGCAAAGCGGCAATTCCGGCACAATGCGGCTCATACTGAGTAATTTCTTCTTTCTGAATCATTTTTAATCCAGGAACGCCATTTGCAAGACCTCTTCTTTCGAGTTCTTTTAATGCAGGCAGTTCTTGTGGACTTTTTGCGATGATCAGTTTACCGCACTGCTCAAAAGGAATGCCTTTTTCATTGAGGTAATTGTAAAGCTGCTTTACACCCTTGCGGCAATTTTCAGCTTTTAGCGAACCGGGATTATAATAAATTCCTGAATGGATCACACCGCTATTATGCCCAGTTTGATGGGAAGCAGGTCGATCTTCCTTTTCCAGAATCGCAAGTCTTAAATGGGGCGCCCTCTTTAACAGGTTCCAGGCGGTCGCCAGGCCTAAAACCCCGGCACCGATGATTATCGCATCGTAGCTGCGCATGCGTCAAATAGAGGATGGTTTAGATCCTTTTTGGAGATGACTACAGGAGAAAGAGGCCACTGGATCTGAAGTGCTGGGTCATCGTATCGAATGCCTCTTTCATGTGTTGGAGAGTACACTTCAGAAACGAGGTATAAAGCCTCTGTGTTATCTTCAAGAGTGATAAATCCGTGCGCAAACCCTTCAGGAACGTACATCATGCGGCGATTCTCAGCTGTCAGTTCTGTACCAAACCACTTTTTGTACGTAGGGGAGTTGGGCCTTACATCGACAATCACGTCCCACAGGGCACCTTGGATGCAGCGGACGACTTTAACTTCCGCTTTTGGAGCAAGCTGGTAGTGCAATCCTCTTAAAGTGCCTTTCTGTGCGCTTAAAGAGTTGTTCACTTGTACGAATTGGCTTTTCAGCCCCATTTTAGCAAACTCTTCGGCGCAAAAGAATCTTGCAAAGAAGCCGCGTTCATCACCCCTTTTTTCCAAGTCGATGACGTAAGCACCTTCTAAGCCTGTTTCACGATACAGCATATTCCAGTTTCTCCAAACGTTGTTTCAAAGTTCTCAGTCGTACATAACGATTGCCTTCAAAATCTTCCAATGAAAACCTTTTTTCAAGGTAATGGGCATGCAGTTGGTCAATGCCGGCTTCAAGAGTATATTCCAAAGAAAAATGAGGAAGTACTTCTTTTAACAGGTCGAATTTCACGCGGTAATTTCTGGGATCAGCACCTACTTCGCCCGTAAACACCACTTGCGTGTCCGGCACCTTCATTTGTACAAGTGATGCGACGTCTTTGACTTGATAATTTTCCTGATTGCCGCCGACGTTAACGATCAAGCACTCTGTTTTTGGGGGTGTGGCTAAGAAAGCGGTAAAAGCCCTTGCAATATCTCTGCAATGGATCAATGGTCTCCAAGGGGTACCGTCGCTCATCATACGGATGTCGCCTCGCGTCATCGCACAAGCCAGAAGGTTATTGACGACCAGGTCGATGCGAAGCATAGGCGAATAGCCGTAAGCGGTCGCATTGCGCAAAGAGACCGTTTTAAAGTGGTTGTCGCTAAGTTCTTTCAATGCTTCTTCAGCCGCGATTTTTGAAATGGCATAGGGGGTAAGGGGAGTTGTCTCTCCACTCTCATCTATATCTAAGGTGGCGCCTTTACCGTAAATTGAACAGCTGCTTGCAAAGAGAAAAAGCGGTACTTTTGCCTTTTTTGCTTTTCGCGCGAGATCAATTGTGCCTTCGCGGTTGATCTTGTAAGTCACTTGCGGGTTTAAATCGCCCATTGGATCATTAGAAATAGCTGCTAAATGCATGATGCAATCGATTCCATCCAGCTCATACGGCTCTAGCGCGCGGAAATCTTTATTCAAATCGACGTCGGGATTTGTGATGGCATCAAACTCACAACCTGCAAATAGATTGAGATCACAACCGACGACGAAATGCCCCTGCCTTTTTAATAAATCGACCAGATGCGCGCCTATATATCCTTTGTGGCCCGTAACAAGTACTTTTTTCATGATAAGACTTTGGTATAATTTTGTGCTGATGCCACAGGCAGAGGATGGATCCAAGGCGCCTGACCGCTTTGCCATAACTTTGTGAGGTGGTCGCGATCTCTTTGCGTATCCATGCACGCCCAGAAATCTGGGTGTTTGTAAATCTGAAGTTCTCGATCTTCCGCCAACTTGATTAATGGATCTTTTTCGAGAATCAAGTCTGAACGTGCAGGCAAGTATTCTTTAAAAAACTCTCGTTTAAAGAAGAAAAACCCGCCATTGATCCACTTTTCGTGGAAATCGGGCTTCTCTTCAAACTTAACCACTTCAGAGCCATCAATTTTGAGTTCTCCGAATCGAGAGGGAGGATTGACGCCTAAAATTGTACCTACCTTTCCATGAGAAAGGTGAAATGCAAATTCTTCTGCAAGATTGGCGTTTGTCAACCCATCTCCATAGGTGACGGCCACATGTTCTGCGTCCCCGAGGTACTTGGAAGCGGCAATTTGCACTCTTCCGCCGGTCATGGTCTCTTCTCCGGTATAAGCGACCGTCACTTCCCAATCTTCTTCATGGTGGATCGAATGCACCTTCATCGCATTGCTTTGCAAATCTACGGTGAAGTCGCTGTGCATGGAATGGTAGTTAATGAAGAACGATTTGATCACTTCCGATTTGAAGCCGGTGCAAAGCACAAACTTGCGGAATCCATGCCTTCTATAAAGATGCATGATATGCCAAAGGATCGGATAGTTGCCGATCGGAACCATCGGCTTTGGTTTTAATTCGGTCTCTTCTTTAATGCGCGTGCCCAGTCCTCCGCACAAAATATAAACAGGGGTATTTCTGATTTGCTGATCAAACATAATGCTGAAATTCTAACGGTGTCACTAATTACGGGCAATTACAATCGCGATTAAAAATCGTAGTTGGGTTTTGCTGCTGTTTACATCGTTCATTTTATGCGTCTATCCAGCAAAAAATTGGCTTCCATGAGCATATCTCACCTGTTTTGAACAAAGCTATCAACACTCTTGTTTCTCTCTAGAAAAAATGCACTTACAAACAAATCCACATGATTAGAGGAAGAAGAGAAAAGTTATACATAACTATATTCTTCTTAGTAATGCAGTGTGGAAAATGTGTGGATTTCTGAACTTCGATATTCTAAAATAGCTCTGAAATTCTAACGCGAGAAACTTTTGTATGCGCATTTTATTCACAGGAACCAGCTCTTTTACCGGAATGTGGTTTGTTCAACGCTTGTCCGAACTAGGTCATGAAGTTGTTGCTACATTGCAATCAAAAGAAAGCGATTATTCAGAATTGCGCAAGGAACGCATTGAAAAATTAAAAAAACAGTGCAACCTTCGATTTGATTGTCCTTATGGATCGGATGCCTTTTTAAAATTGGTAAAAACAGAGCGATTTTCTCATTTTTGCCACCATGCCGCCGATGTTACCAATTACAAAAGTCCCGACTTCGATCCAATTTCCGCTTTAAAAAACAATGCAGGCCCTCTAAAAGACATCTTGCGCTTACTTTCTGAAAATGGCTGTAACCGCGTTTTATTGACAGGATCTGTCTTTGAGCAGGGTGAAGGTGAAGGTTCAGACTCATTAAAAGCCGTATCGCCTTACGGTTTGTCTAAAGGGCTGACATCTGATCTATTTCGCTATTACTGTTCCCTATTTCCGATCCACTTAGGGAAATTCGTCATCCCTAATCCCTTCGGTCCTTATGAAGAGTTTCGATTTACTTCCTTTTTGATTAGAGAATGGAAGGCAAATAAGCAAGCACATGTTTCAATGCCTGAATATGTGCGGGATAACGTGCCTGTTTCTTTGCTGGCAAACGCCTATGAAAGCTTTCTTCAGTCACTTCCTGAAACGGCCGGGTTTACAAAAATAAATCCTAGCTATTATGTAGGCTCTCAAGGAGATTTTACTACGCTATTTGCTAATGAGATGCGTTCGCGATTAAATCTGCCATGCGAATATTCGTTAGCTAAGCAAACAGAATTTTCTGAGCCAAAAGAGCGCTTCAATGTAGATCGTCTCGATCCCAAAAAACTACAATGGAACGAAAAAGAATCTTGGGACCAATTAGCGGCCTACTATGCAAGATAAAATCGGCGTCGCAGTTATTACCTATCGCGCGAAAGATTTGCTCCCCACCTCGCTTCCTCCCTTGTTGAAAAGTTCTATCCCGACAAAAGTCTTAGTTGTTAACTCTTCTTCTAACGATGGAACCGTTGAGTTAGCTAAAGCAATGGGTGCAGATACTTTAGTGGTTCCGAGAAATTCATTTAACCATGGAACGACCCGAGAAGTAGCAAGAAAGGCTTTAGGAACAGAAATTGTCGTGATGACGACTCCTGATGCGATTGCTGTAGACAATCATGTGATCGAAAAGTTGGTGCAACCGTTACTCACAAAAGAAGCCTCTGCATCCTATGCAAGGCAGCTTCCTCACAACAACGCCGATCTTTTTGAATCCTTTCCAAGAGAATTTAACTACCCCCCAAAGAGCCACATCCGCTCTCTTCAAGAGGTGCGCGATTTTGGAAGCTATCTTTTCTTCTTTTCCGATTCCTTTGCCGCATATAGAAATGACGCATTGGATTCGATCGGTGGATTTTCTTCTGTGCTGACAGGAGAAGACACTGTGGCCATTGCAAAACTGTTGCACGCAGGCCATAAAATTGCCTATAGAGCTGAAGCAGAAGTCAAACACTCGCACAGATATACGCTTTTGCAAGAGTTCAAACGCTACTTCGATACCGGCCTTGCGCGAGAAGGCTATAAAAATCTGCTAGAAGTGGCAGGAACCGACGACAAAAGAGGCAAAGAGTTTGCGCTATCTCTTTTACGAAAAACAGCGTCAGAACGGCCGCATCTCATTCCCTACGCCACTCTTCACATCTTAAGCAAGTGGTTAGGATATAAAATTGGCCAGAAAAGTCTAAACGCACCTCACTCCTTTAAAAAATGGATGAGTTCTCAAGACTTCTATTGGTTAAATCACCAGATTTGAATGCGCGTTTTGCTTTGTCAATAAATCATCCATTAGCCTCCCTCATTTGAGCCCCTTGTTGATGATTTGGTTCTCTATGCACAATCATGAACAAAGGGGAAAACCGATGATTTAACTAGAGAACAGGTTAAGTTATGAACAGATCCCCAACCTATGAAGAAGAAGATAAATGCTATATATAACTATATTCTTCAAAGTAAAGGTGTGTGGAAAATCTGTTCTTTACTTAGAGATTCCCTAATGGTATTCTCTTGATCATGTCAAGTATAAGAACTGTTCAGCTATTCGATTTGGATCAATTTTTCTATAAAGAACTACTCCTTTCTTCAGAGTATCCATGGGATGCATTACAGAAATTAAACACCTATTTATTGCAGCAGCCATTAGGTGAGATTGAAGTAGAGATTCCGGAAGGTGCTTTTTTGATCAATCCTGAAACCATTTCTATTGGAAAAGGAACCGTAATCGAACCGGGAGCTTATATTAAAGGACCGTGTATCATTGGAGAAAATTGTCAGATCAGACATGGAGCCTACATTCGCGGAAACGTATTGATTGGCGATCGATGTGTTGTTGGCCATGCTTCTGAATTGAAAACAGTGATCATGCTTAATGAGTCTCTTGCTCCTCACTTTGCTTACGTGGGAGATTCTATTTTAGGAAATCGAGTGAATTTGGGCGCTGGCACGATCTGTTCCAATCTGCGTATGGATCACGCAGAGATTATTGTAAAGTTGAACGGCGATCAATGGAGATCCGGTAGTAAAAAACTGGGTGCCATCCTAGGCGATGGAACGCAAACTGGTTGCAATTCCGTTTGTAATCCGGGAACGATTACCGGAAAGAATGTCTCTATTTTCCCTTGCATGCACGTCACCGGTGTCATCCCGGAAAATTCGATTGTCAAAATGCGTGACAAACCCGTAGTGATACCTCAGTGACCGAAATTCTAAAAGAAACCTTAAGGCCTTATCAAGAAAGAGCAGAAACAGCTTTGGTCGAACATTACTCTGTTTTTGGCGCTCCATCGAAATTGCAGGAAGCTTGTATTTATGCGATTAGCCGCGGTGGTAAGCGTTTCAGGCCCGCATTGGTATGGATGGTCGCCGATGCCTTGAAATCTTCCTATGACGTAACTCCAGCAGCCTTAGCGGTTGAATATTTTCATACAGCCTCTTTGATTGCCGATGACCTGCCTTGCATGGATGATGAATTGGAACGACGCGGCAGCCCCGCTTTGCATCGCGCCTTTGGAGAGGCGACCGCGCTTTTAGCAAGCTACGCATTGATAGCCGAGGGATACGCAGCTCTTGGAAGAAATGGCGAGCTGTTTCGAAAGGCAGGCGGCTCAAACGATGCGCGTGTATTAGCTTTAATCCTGGAGCATGCCGGAAGAACTACAGGCATTGAAGGCGCCTCCGGAGGCCAATATCTCGATCTCTATCCTCCCGAAGAAACTTTAGCCGTTTACAAAGAAACGGTCCTAAAAAAAACCATCTCCCTATTCGAAATGTCCTTTATTTTTGGTTGGCTATTTGGCGGAGGCTCTCCTGAACGCATTGAGGAAGTAAAAAAAGCTGCCTACCATTATGGCATGGCTTTTCAGATCGCCGACGATCTTGGAGATCTGGAAAAGGACCAAAGCTTAGGTCGAACGATGAATCTCGTTTTATTGATGGGCAAGGAAAAAGCCTATCAGCTATTTCAAGAAGAGCTCACAAACTACCGCAAACAGCTTACCAGCTTAGGGATCGACTCCCCAGCACTTCTCGCCCTCGCCGAAGGCATTCAGTAAAGCGTTATCTTTGAAAATCTACCTCTTTGTGTCTTTGTGCCTTTGTGTTTCAATTATTTTAAAATGATAAATAAACACAAAGGCACAAAGAAGTCTTTTTAATGCACCTTTGCGTTTAGAAAAACTAATCGCAAAGGTGTTTTTGACTTTGTAAAAATTAAACTTCGGCTAGGTCTTCAGCGGTGTCCAGGATAGCTGCTGGGGCTTTGCCTTGCGGCTTTTTGCTTTTTAGCAGGTCGATGATCTGGTTTTCCAACTCTTCGAGCAATTTTGGATTGTTCTTTAGTTCATCTCTCACAGCTTCTCTACCTTGTCCCAAGCGTTGAGTTTTGTAGCTGAACCAAGCACCCTTCTTATCGATCACTCCGAGTTCTGTTCCGAGATCGATGACGGTGCCTGTTCTTGAGATGCCTTCGTTGAACATGATGTCGAATTCAGCGATTTGGAAAGGAGGCGCCATTTTGTTTTTAACGACTTTAACCTTGACGCGGTTGCCGATCTCATTGTTGTCTGAGCCCTTAATGCCGGCGATTCTTCGGATATCCAAACGGATCGATGAGTAGAACTTAAGAGCGCGGCCGCCTGTCGTTGTTTCAGGGCTTCCATACATGACACCGATCTTTTCGCGGATCTGGTTGATAAAGATGGCGCAGGTGTTGCTTTTGGATAGCGCTGAAGTCAACTTTCTTAAAGCTTGAGACATCAAGCGCGCTTGGAGACCGACAAAGTTGTCGCCGATGTCGCCTTCAAGTTCCGATTTCGGAACCAATGCTGCTACGGAGTCGATGACGATGACGTCGACTGCATTTGAGCGTGCCAATGTTTCTGCGATATTCAGAGCCTCTTCGCCGGAATCAGGTTGAGAGATCAGAAGTTCGTCCAGCTTTACGCCAATTTTAGCAGCATAGGCAGGATCCAGAGCGTGTTCTGCATCGATGTAAGCTGCTGTTCCGCCATTTTTTTGCGCGTTGGCAACAATATGGATCGCTAATGTGGATTTACCTGAGGATTCAGGTCCAAAGACCTCTACAACTCTACCTCTAGGCACACCGCCGATCCCGATCGCTGCATCCAGCGTAAGAGAGCCTGTGCGGATGGTAGAGATCTCTTTTTCTGAAGAGTGTTTACCAAAGGACATGATGGCTCCCTCGCCAAACTGCTTTCGGATATGAGAAAGAGCTAAATCGAGAGCCTGCTTTTTGTTATCGTTTGGGGATTGGGCCATACTATCTCCTTATTTAAAAATCATTGATGTAAGAATACCACATCAATTGCAATCGCGGAAGAGGATTCTATTAGACCTCTTTCGATATCGATAACGGTACAGATTCGAAAGAGGTCTCTTAATAGATTAGATCGGTTTGCCGTGGACGTATTCGATCTTGCGGACGAAGTTGCCATCGCTGTCGTAGAGCGTCGCGGTTCCTTCGCTGTTGACGATTTGACTGATTGGCCGGCGGTCGCCTTTGCGGAAATAGTCGCCTTTTTTGATCTTGCCCTGGTCGTACTCTTCGATCATCATCAACTGCCCATCTTTATACCAGGCAGTGGAGACCCCGTTTCTCTTGTTGTCGCTCATCTCTTTCTGACTTTCCATGGTGCCCGATTCGTACCAGGTTTTGACAACGCCCTGGATTTTGCCCTGGTACCAGTTGATGGAGAGTTTTCTCTGCGGTTCTTTGTTGAGTTTTTTCGAATAGAAACGCACCTCTTCGCCCTGCTTTAAGCCATTTTTGACTTGAAAGACAGCATGAGTGTTTCCCTCTTCGTCAAAGATCTGAACCGAACCTTCTTCTACGCCATGGCGCACTTCGTGTAGTTCACTCACGTCGGCCTTACCAAAGAGGGCTTTTGTCCCTTCTCCATTAGCAATGGAGCATACGGGTTGTCCACCTAGAGAATAGTAGGAGCCTTCTAGCAGTAAGTTGTTTTTGTAAGTTTCCGTCACAGCAATTTGATCACCCGGCCAATAGCGCATCGAAACGCCCTCTTTATTGCCATTTACGTAGTAGGTAGACTGCAGCAAACAGCCGCTGTCGTAATAGATTCTAAAGTCTCCACAAAGGGCATTATTAGCATAAGGAATCTCTTTCCAGACAGAGCCGTTTTTGTGGTAATAGGTGCTTACGCCCTCCAGAGAACCTCTGCAGTAGCGGATGACAGCCAAAAGCCTGCCGCATTCGTCGTAAGCTGAGGAATCGCCGTCAAATACCCAGGATTTTTCTGCAGCCAGGCTGATGTCGCCAATGCCCTCTACGACAGAGGCAGAGACTTTGAGCTGCCCGTTGGAGTGCCATTCGCGGTAATCGCCGCAGGCTCTGTTATTGACTACTTCGAGATACTGTCTGAGCTGGCCGTTGCTATGGTAAGTGGTGATGTAGGAAAACATGTTTCCCGAGGCATCTCTTGAATAGACGCGAAGCACTTTCTGGTAGGGCTGCGGATTGCAGAAGTTGACCGTCTCGTACAGTTTCAAGCGCTCGGGGTTTGAGATCGCTTCAGTCATTCCTTCGCGGTCAATGATGTGGATACTCGATAGCTTTGGCGCTTCCTGGGATGTTCTCGTTTGGGCGCAGCCGGCAAGCAAGAGAAGGGCGATCAAAATAGATTTCACAGATACTCCCGCTTCAAAAGTTTCATGTTCAACAGAAAGACTTCATTCTTTTCCTGCAATTTTTTCTTGTCCAGCTTAAAATCCAGGATAATCAGCTGAGGCCTATCTTTAGGAGCTTCAAAATTGTCGATTTTAACACCTTCCACTAAAGATAAAATTTTCTGAAGATCTTGAACATTGACCTCTACCGGTGTGATGAGTGTTTCGGTCGTTTCCTGGAATTGAGAGTAGGTTTGCACAACACCTTCTGAGTAGTGGAGGTGGTTTGTGCTGGTCAAGTACTCGAGGCGTTTTTTGACATCTTCGTCGCCCATAAAGTTTTTGTGGGATACGATCTTTTGCAGTGCTTCTACTTCATTTTCCAGCAGAGGGATGCTTTCCAGTCTTTTGTCGAGGTAAAAATGGTCTGCATCGCGGTAGTGGCGGATGACGGTGAGATTTTGCGCCTGGCGCTTTTCCTGCTGCAGAGCGAGCCTTTCCACTTGCGCGATCTTTTCTTCCAAATCGTTCAGGTATCCGTTGTTGGAGAAGAAGGAAACGACCGCAAACAGAAACGGAACGAAGGCGGCAATGAGAGTGTAGGTAATCATCCGATTCAGCGGCATGGAAGGCATATTATGCCCCTCCTGTATTTAGCGGTGCTGGATAGAAGGTTTTGTCTTTTAGGAAAAAGGAGGTTTTGTACTTTCCTCGGGTGGCTTTCCACTTGATCTCTTCCTTAGGATCGACAAAGTCGTTTGGCGTGATTAAGGCGTCGTGAAACTCTCTTGCAGCTTTAGGCGAATCGGTGGAAAACTCAAGGCTCACCTTGACTTGGTATTTCTCTTTGCGCTTATTGAGTTCCGGTCTTTTGACCATTGTGTAGGTTAGGTTGTCGATCAGTACATTGGGGCACTCTTTGTTTTCATTGCACTGGAAAGAAGGGTGTGTGTTTAGCCAGGCGAGAAAATCGCTGACGGTCGGCGTATTTGGAAATAGAGGAAAAGTGTCCGGTAAAGTGCGGATCTCTTTTTCCAATTGATCGACGCGTAGCTCCAGCGCTTCCGCAGTGAGAGCTTGTACGGGTAAAATCGCCCCATCCTCTGTTTCAATGCGGTTTTTGGTCTCGAAATTCTTTTCAAACTCATCGTATGGCTTTCTCGACAATGAGAGCACCTCAAGGAACTTTTCCCTGAGAAGGTCTTCTTTATAACTCAGATAGCTTGCTGAGAAGAGATAGAAGGAAAAAGCTAAAGCCAGGGAGAGCAGTCCTAAGACGACGAGAGGCCTTTTAAACCTTTTTAGAGGGGCATGGTAGGCAAAATCTTGCTGGCGGAAATTGACTTTCTCTTTGAAAGAGGGTAGTAGAGAGAGTGCAAGACCAATGGGAAGGGCAAATGCGTTGAAAGCATGCGGATCTGTCGGGAAGTGGAAGGGTTGTAAAGTCAATTTTAGAGTGTGGGCAACTGATTCGGGCAGTTCAGGGATATTGGTGCCTTCCCCTGTGACAAGTAGAAGAGGGGTTTCATTGAGTTTTGTTTCCCTGAGAAGTGCGATCTGGTTCCATTCAATGCTTTGGAAAAACTTCTTTTCCTGCTCCATCAATTGGATCGAGCCATCGACAAACCGTTCTGCAAAGCTTTTCATGAAAAATTCTTTGGGGGCTATAGGATGCTCTCCACAGTCTTTAAGGCACGCTTCATAAAGAGACTCCCAACCTTCAGAAATGACGTGGGACGCGATCAGTTTTCCCTCTTTAATTAACGCACAGGTTGTTTCATTCCTTTCAATGCCAATCAAAAGCTGCAAGGGCATCCTATCGGCATATTGTTGCAGGAGGGCTGTGTATCCAACCGAATCTAAAGAGATGGTCTCCGGGTCGATTCCCCACTCTTTGAATTGGTCTAAATGCGTTTTGACAGATTCCTTTTGCGCGGCGGTAAATGCGATCGTCGAAGCATCGGGATGTTTTTCCAACAACCACTTATCCAGGATCGCTGTATCGATAGAGTAAGGCAGCAGCGGCTCTGCTTGAAAGTGAAACGCTTCATCGATTTCTTTTTGTTTAGTCAACTTCAATTTCATTCTTCTCAAAATCGCATCGGTGCCGGAAAGAGAAGACGCGGATAACAATTCCTGTGAAAACTGCTGGATTTTTTTCCTGTCCGGATCGATGTAAAGCGGATTGACATCCTCTTCCTTTTGCGGGAGGACAGCTTCAATCAATTCGACGATCTGGATGGAGCCTTTAGCTTTAGCGATTTTCGCTGCTTTTAAAAATGCGCCATCACAGTAAATCCCCAAACAATTTTCATCAGACGGATGGTGTGACATTACGCCTATTTTACTTGAAATTGCAATTCTTAGGGTTGAGATTTTTTTATTCTTTTGTTAGTTTAACACCCTTCGAGGAAATCAGGAGTTTATATGGGGTGTGAAATAAATCGAAATATTTTTGGAAATCCGGCATCGGATTGGCATTCGG
>JBKEAL010000237.1:0-3289 GCA_047972195.1 Parachlamydiaceae bacterium | reverse complement strand
GGGTGTTAAGCAGATCGTACTGGAGCGAGAAGATAAAGGACCAGTCACGATCGACCGTTGTACTACCTGCCACGTTGCCCTTCAAATTGAAGCTTATTCAAAAACCCGCATAGCAAAAGATACAAATGGCAAAGTGCAGTACGACCAGAATGGCTATCCGATCCAGGAAGAGAACCCAGACTACATTTTTAAGCACCTCGACGAGGCGATCGCTAAGGAAACCAATCAACGAAAAGCGACTGAACTCAAGGCAATGAAATCTGTTCAATTCGGAGAAGCGGAGTACGATCTGGATAAGGTTCTCGTCATGCACCCCCTGATCGGTAAAGAGACGCGCCCTTTTGAGTACCATCCGATCGATGAATGGGGTTGTACAGTTTGCCATGGAGGCAATGGTCACGCGATCGTCACGGATAAGGCTCATGGACCCTATTTAGATGGCTCATATGAAGCGGAAGAGGAAGGCTTTATTCCGCAATTCCTCGAATCTAATCCAGAGACAGATCCCCGCTTTTCCAAGATCTTCAATTCTAAGCCAGGACATAAGTTGCTTTTCCAAACAAAGCCTCTTTATGTCGGCGCCTTGATTCAAGCAAAGTGCGTGCAGTGCCACAAGAACTCATCAGACCCTCTTTTTGGATTGGAAAAATCATCTAGCAGTATCGTCGATAGAAATCAGGATGAGATCGATCGATTGACTAAGGATTATCTTCAGGGACAGAACCTGTTTCTTTCTCAAGGCTGTTATGCCTGCCACCGTATTTCAGGGATTTCAAGAGGCGGTGTAGGCCCCGAGTTGACGAAGTCGGGCGATGGGTATCCCTGGTTTGTCAAGCAGTCAATCGTGTGGCCTCAAGCGGATTTAAAAACCTCTACGATGCCGAATTTTCGCTTGGATCACGTGGAGTTAGAGCCGTTGGTGGCTTATTTGTTGGGACAAACGAGCCGCAATCAAACGATGTCAGATGTCGCTTATAAAACTTCTGTAAAGGCTTGGGAAGCGGGAATTAAGCTTCCTTGGGAAAAGCCGGTTCCTGAAAAAGAGATCGTGGATCTGAACTACGGCTTGACAGTCTTTGCGACAGAGGGGTGCGCAAGCTGCCATCGTTTAAAGGGCTTTGTTTCCGACGTTGGATTTAAAGAGAACGACAAGGGCGCTGAAGAGTGGTTTAAGAAGCTGATTCCGGAAGATTTGCCCGGCTCTTCCTTAGTTGCGGCAATTGAGAAGGAAAAAGTAGCAATCGATCAAAGGATTGTCGCCGGAGTCAGAAAAGATTCGATTTTAGAAAAGATTCAAGACAGCCATCCCGGAGTCATTGAAAGCTTTTACTCCAATTTCCGTTTCGCTGAGCGCGCCCACGACGAGCCTGAATGGAAGGAGCGCGTTTCTAGGGTGCTGAAAGCTTATATTCAACAGTATGGCTTAGGTCGGTTGATCTGTCCTAGGCCCAACTGGTCGGGCGTATTCCGCAGCGACCAATGGCTGATGGAGCACTTTAAGAACCCGAATGCCCTGGTGCCGCGATCGATCATGCCGGTGTTCCCTTTTGATTCGACAAAGTTTTTGGCTTTGACGCATATGCTGGATGTCGTAGGCCCTCAAATTGTCAAGGCGGAGCGTGCGTTGGTGTCCCAATCGGGGTTCAATCCTGAAGAGGCGTTTGAATCGCATTGTGCGCAGTGCCACGGAGAAAACCGCACTGGCGACGGCCCTGTTTCTACCTGGATCTATCCGGTTCCGAAGAACTTGAAAAGCGCTGAGTTTTTGCGCAATTTGACCAAAGAACGAGTGATCGACTCCATTACTCACGGTGTGAAAGGCACTCCGATGCCCCCTTGGGGTGAAGTGGGTGAAGGGAAAAAAGATCTGCCGGTATTCACTGAAGAGCAGATAAAACTGCTCACCGATTGGTTGTTCTCACAGCTGCCTGGAAGCACGATCATTAGATCCGGAGAAGATGTGCCTAAGTGGCAGTATAAGTTTCAGGATGTTGAAAAGGAGCTTGATCAGAACCAGATTTTTGACCGGGTGCCCAATCCAGGGAGCGGTCCGGACAAAGAGCTTTACTACATCAAAGAACGGTTCTACACAAATGAGAACATCGAAGCCGGAAAGCAGTTCTTCTACACCAATTGCGCGCCATGCCATGGTAAGGAAGCGGATGGCGCTGGACTTCGAGCTGAAGCGATGCTGGATGCTAAACCGAGAATGCTTATCAACGTCGATTGGTTGAATACGAGAGATGATTTGCGTCTGCTCAGATCCATCAAGTATGGTGTTCCCGGTACGTCGATGACGCCTTGGGGTGATCAGACAAGCCCTCTGCAACGTTTGCAGTTGGTCATGTTCATTCGCAGTCTTTCAAAGGATGCAAAAGCGCGCGCTGCGATGCGCGAGGCGATCTACCAAGCTTTTGATGCAATAGAGATGCAAGCTTTAGTGAATCAGGAGCCTGCAGAACAAATTGAGAAGATCCGCGCCCAAAAAAAAGCTTATGAATCTGTAGCCTTTGGGTTTTTGAATCTGGGCAACGATGATGAACAGATTCAATTATATCGAGATCTTCTGAAGGCGAATGGAACCAAAAAACAAGAGATTGCAAAGAAGATCCGCGAAACGATGGACCGACACATTCAATTGTTGAAAGATCGATTGACGCTGGAAGGTGCGAAAATTGAATCTAACGAGAGTCGTCTCGAAGTGGTGAAATTGAAAGCCGAAATCACCTCCTGGGAAAAACAGAAACAGCTTTTTATCACAAATATTAAAGAGAATGGCAAATGACAGCACAAATAGATCTTAAGCCTACCGTTGTATTCAATGACTTGCCGGCCAAATTACTTATCTACCCTTCCCTTCTCTTCATGATTATTGGGATGATGTTTGGTGTGTTCATTTCCTATAACGGATTTGTGTTTCCGGATTATTTCTCCGGAGAATATATCCACTTTGGCAGATTGCGGCCTGTACACGTAGGGAGTGTGACATTGCTTTGGCTGCTGTCTGTTAATGTGGGATTATTTTATTTTTTGGTTCCAAGGCTATGTGGAAGATCGATTTACAGTCCAAGGCTTGCTTATATTTCGAGTGCTTTATGGTGGATCGCTTTACTCACGGGAAATTATTCCTACCCATTTGGAACGAATTTTGGTTGGGAATATGCAGAGATGCCTAACTTTGTTTTAGGCATCCCTGTGAAGTTTATGTTCACCTTTGCGTGGCTCTTAACCGTATATAATCTCTTTGCGACGATTGCGACAAGGGTATATCAAAAAATGTATGTTTCCC
>JBKEAL010000090.1:0-1028 GCA_047972195.1 Parachlamydiaceae bacterium | reverse complement strand
AGCCAACCGTTAAGTTTACCGGTTCAGCAGTTTTTGCCATATCCGCCAAGCACACTTGGCCGATGCCAAACGCCATAACCAGGCACAACGCTTTTGCAAAACAACGTTTCCTCTTCATCCTCTCTCTCTCTTTCTTAGATATAATATGGTTGCGACCAACGGCCGTTTCTTCTCAGCCATTCCTGATTTGAAATATCTTGTTGATTTTACGTTGTTATCTTATGATCTTTTGTAACCACATATCGTTTTATTTCAATCATTTGCAGCACTATAGTGAGACTACACCCCTTTCTTGCGGCCAACGTGCCGTTTTTATTGTAAAATTTATTGCGAGACCGTTCTAAAACAATCACGATATTTCAGCATGTTATATCAAATCAGGAATAACTGGCTTCTTCTTATATTGCTACCATTACTACCGTTTTCCAATAGCGTGTACAAGTCGGTATCAAACCCAAACTTTGATGTAATTTATACCTAATTTTAGTTGGTTAAATACGGTAGCCAATATGGGGGAAACTACCCAAGGAGTGTTTTGGTTCAGCGGGAATTGGAGTTTTCCATTGATTGAGTTAACATACTCAGCCAAAGGAGAGCTCAATGAAGAAAGAGACGGGGTCACGAATCTGGGCCAGGCGCTAACCCGCATTTCTCATCAAGCTTAATTCAGTAGTGTCCGGTTAGAAAATTGCATCCAGCCGGAATGCAGAAAAAGCGTATATTTTTAACAGATTAGCACATTTTTCACTTGACAATTCGCCGCAAGGGCGGGCGGCGAATTTCGTAAATGCCTATTTTCTATGAGGATTTACGACATTGTCATTACTTGTTCGCTACCACCACACTCGACTCAACAGGCATTCCATTGCCCGACTTTTCACCCCATTTAAGGGGTCTCTCGAACAGAGTCCAGTTCTTGAGGCTCGCGGGAACAGGCCACTGCAGATGACGTTTGAAGATCAGTTAAAAATTCTGACCTACTATCATCTCGAAGAGCACTCTTCAGGACGTCATCTTCTGCAAGTCCT
>JBKEAL010000088.1:0-26410 GCA_047972195.1 Parachlamydiaceae bacterium | reverse complement strand
CGCTTGGTATCATCTCGCCACAAGAAAAGTATTGGACGAACTATTTTATATTTTGAACCATGGAGCAGGTTCCTATTTTCTGAGCGGCAATATCCCCTACACAAAGAGTGGAAAGTTTGCCTTCATTGATACGGAATATCCCAAGAGGGAGATCAAGATGAAGAAGGTAAAGCGCTATTTGAACCCTGAGATGCAGGCGTATTGGGACTACCTAATGTATCATTGAACTCTTGCGCGTACTGAGGGTAGTTCAGCTTGACCCACTCCTTCATTTTGTAGGCTACATGCTCTAAGTCGGATGCATGGTTTTTTGGGTCTTTCATTTTGGGGTCGTAGGAGAATTTTCCTACGTCCAGGTGGAAAGGCTCATCACCGATAAATCCTGTATTGTGCGAAATTCCGTGGTCTCTGTCATACACGCCTTGCGAGTATTCGCTTTTGTACATTTCAAGGATCTTTTTAGCCTTCAGAGAAGCGTCATTCACTAAGCCCTGGGAAAGGTCTTGACTGATGGCTGTCCGAAAGGTTTCGCCTTTTCTTTGCAGAACAAAAACGGTTTGGTCCAGATCGACGTTGTGCTTTCTGCCAATTTTGTCGATCAGCGTAACAGATTTTCCAATGTCATTCGTAAGATTGAGGTGGATGTAGAGAAGACCTGAATGCTCTTTGTCGTACTTGTAAGCGATGGCGTGACCTTGAAACACTCCTAGCAGCTTTCTTTCTTTGCGCGCTTCATTCTGCTCTTTAAACGTTTTCAAAGGGCCTACGGGAGGTAGAAGTTGAATGAAAAGAGAAGGGCGGAGGTGTTTGAATTTGAAAAATTTGAGCACATACTTTCCATCTGCACTCGCGAAGGCGTACACTTGAGCACCCTTTCCAATGTAGTTAAATTCTTCTTTGGAGACTTCATCCAGAAGCTGTTTCGTATGTGCATCCAACGGAACTTCCCACTCTTTGTTGGCAGGAAGTGAATCGGAGATGTTGCTGATGCGGAAATCGTCTGTCAGGTTGTAGTAGAGGCGCACTCCGGCAAATGTGAGGAGAGCAAACGTTAAGAGGTAAAGTGTTTTATTGCGCATGTGCCGCCTGTTCATTGGTTGAGTGGTATAAGTTTTCCTTGATCAGGTATTTCTGTCTTTGGAGGGAATAGGAAGGTTTTTGCAAGGTTCCCTGTACGTTGATCATAAACATTTCGACCAGCTTCAAGAGAAGTGTGGACTGTTTGAAGCGCACCTGGATGTCGAGATTGCCGTCAAAGTCGATAGTAGAAGGAGCGCCTGAGGCCAAGTGGAATTTGGAGATTTTGCGGTCGCTGTACACATCTTTGAATTTGGTCAGGAAGATATGGCCATTTTGGATTTCGTAATGGATGGTGCCGCTTACGGGCGTCAATACGGACAAATTCAACCCAATCCGCGTCAAGATTTCTGCAGGAATAGCAAAAAGAACGTTGGTTGAATTTTTCTTTTGCGGGTTTTCAAAGTAAAGATTGCCATAGCCGCTGAATGTGGAAGAGTCGGAAAGTTTTCCCGCAATGTCTTGGACGTACAGGCGCTTGACGATCAAGGGCTTTCTCGTTTGCTGGTTTGGATTGCCCACTTCACGCAAGAATCCGGGGCGGAAGTCGTAGGCGGTAGCCAAAGGAATAGATAACGACCAGCTTCCGTCGAGATCTTTTAGGCCCGAAACGGACCCGACGTGCAATGTTCCTGCTAAATCGCGTAAGGTTAAATCGAGCATCTGGAAGGAGCTAGGTTCAAGGATAATTTGGGCGTTAGCTTGCTGGAAGCGGTATCCTTTCAGTTCAACTTCACTGCCTTTTAATACTCCAAAGAAGCGCACATCGCGATCCCCATCTTTCTCCACTTCTTTTGCGATGTCGAATTGGCCCTGAATGGTGTAGCCTGAGCCTAACAGAAGCGTTTCGATCGCTTCCTTTTGCATTTTAGGAAGAATTTTCTTCGCTTTTGAACCGTCGATCTCTATGGTACCGATTAAGTGAAAAGCGTCTTTGGTGGAAGGTTGGGTGCTGTTTTCTACCAGGTCGAATTTCAGACCGGAAAGCTTGCCTTTTGCTTTTTCAATCACAAATCCTGAGATGGGATCGATCTTCCAGGTGATTTGCAGGGGAGTTTCTTCTTCATCAGAACTGAAAGTGTCTGCCAGAACAATCTCTCCGGATTCAAGATAGTCGGGATTGATGCGGAAGGCGACCCACACAAATTCATCGTTCAAGAGGTATTGGGAAGAAACCTGGATCTCTTCATCCTCCAGCTTCAATGTGAATTGGGAAATCGTTCTTTGGTCGTCCCAAATGTTATAAACGCCATCTTTAAGTTTGAGCTCTACATCTTTAGCACCTGGACGGAGGGAGGCGTTAATGGTGCCTTCAAGCGGTTCATCTTTCTTTAATTGGCTGATCAACTCTTCCATTTCTTGACCGGAGCTTTCCGGAAGTTCGCTTTTCAGTTGCAAGGCGATTGCAGGCAAGTGGGAAGCGGCGGCTACAAATTTCAGATCTTCCACTCCAAGGCTCTGAGATGCAAAATCGTAGTCGAGGCGATTCAGATCAAACTCGATTTCATCGTTGGAGGCGAGATCTTTTTTCAGACCTGATTTTAAATGATGAAGCGTCAAACCTTTATCAGAACGGAAGTGGCAGGAGGTTCGGTCGCAGTCCTTGAGAGAGAAGTCTTTCCAGCCAAGACCGGTGAATCCTGTGTTGAGCGTAGCGTCGACGATCCAACCCTTATCTTCCGATTTTTCAAAGGCGACCTCTCCCTCGCCTTTGATGCGTCCATTAGGTTTTAAAGAGTCGAGGAAGGGGTAAGCCGACATCCATTCCGTCATCTTATTTAGGTCGACTTCAAAAAGATTGATATGTGCTCTGACAATAGGGTCGTCAGGGTGGTACGTGCCGTCCAGACCGATCAGCAACCCTTCACCTAAGCGAATTCCCAGAAAATCAATTTTCCAGTTCTCGTCGATTGGGTGCGCTTCACAGGCGATCGACAGGTTGTCTAATGCAAGCTCATCAATGACATATTTTCCGTCTCTGAGAGAGCCGGTTAAGTGCACATTTTTGAAATGGTGCTGGTCGAAATTGACGTCCTTTCCTGCGGCCTCCAATACGAGCTTTCCCGTATCCCCGGCGAAAGAGAGATCTGCGTTAAGTTCGCCGGAAACGGCACTTAAATCATTCAATGTTTTGATCCAGTCTTGAGTCACGAAAAAGATCCCATTCTGACTAAACCTTTGGAGGTCGTGCAAAAGTGTGCTCAATCTTAAGGGGAAGGATGCGTGGAAGCTATCGACGCGATTAAATCCCTGTAATGAGAGATTCATCCGTTGAGGCTGTATAGAGCCTATGCGCGTTTCATCCGGCTCAAAAGCGATTTCTGTAGTATCAGTTGTGGCATCCAGGAATCCTTTAAAGGATACAAAAGCGGTTTCATCGTCCTTGATCTGGATGTGGAAGGGAAGAGAGCTGTTTGGAAAGTTCTCAAACCGCATGGGATCTGTATGGAAGGAGAACTCTAGCGCTGTTTCCGGATTGCCCTGGAGAAGCATCCCTTGAATCGCTTCCATGTCGAGGAGTTTTTCCGCATGGTCGTAATGGAAGTTTGCGCTTAGATCCTTCAAGGTGAGGTTTAAGTTTGGAAAGCTCATGGAGCCTTCAAAAAGCGATAGGTCGAGAAGCAGCTGGAAATCGAAATCGTCCGGCTTAATATTAAAAACCAAAATTCCCGGATTAGGGCCAAGAGAGATGCGGCTTTCTAAAGGCAGGGAGTTGATTGGGGCGTTTTTATCGAAGTGCGCGTAGAAATTTTGCATTTGGGAAAATAGCCCTTCTACTTCCTTGACGCGAACTTCTACATCAAAGAATCCTTTGCCGGGAAGGCTATAGTCAACGTCGACCTCTCCAACAAACCGGAGTCCTGAGCTAAACCCTTCGATGTCATCGACGTGCACTTTTTGCCCTTCAAAGTAGACCATGGTGGAAATGTCTGTGAACAATAGGCCGCTGTCTTTATCGAAGTAGGAGGCGTTTTTGAGCGGGATGCTTCCGAACAGTTGGTTTGCAAGGAGATCAAATCGATTAAAAGCGGGCAATTCGCCTTTTTCACTTCCAATATGGTCGACAGCGATGATCAACGCTTTATTCTGCAGCACAACATTATCTGCACGGTAGTGCAGGGAGATTCCGGTCAAGTCAAAGGAAGCATAGACGTCAGCCTTTCCGCTAAGTTCCATTTCGTTTTCAGGAAAGAGGAATGGGGAGACGAATTTTTCAAGAAGGAGTTGCTTCGCTGTAAAAAATCCCTCTTTAATTGTAAAAGAGGAGTAACCGACTTCCCGGATCAGATGGGTTTGTTCAACCAGTGCTTGAGGAAATAGAAAGGAAGGAGTGAATTTTTCAAGGAGCGGCATTCCTACAGCTTTCAGGAACCGTTCTTTACGCTCTAACGCCTGTGGAGAATCTTTAAGGAATGGTTTTACCTTTTCCAGATTGAATCCGAAGTGAATAGGAGGGCTATCTGCACCTTTTTGGCTTTTAATATTGAGTTCACCCAGGATTTTAGCGCCTGTCGGGATTAAGGATACTCCGCCTGTCAGTTTGATTTTGTCATCTAAGAGGGAGTCAGAAAGGCCCTTGGTCATCGGAATCGGGAGAATCGGCTGCAGCTCTTGTACCGTGCCATCAAAGGAAAAACTCATAAAATCGGATTGATGGCCTTCGTGAATGTCGGCACGGCCTTTTAGGCCGCCAAGAGAGACGCTGGCGGATGATTTCTGCACAATGCCGTTCTTGACGACAAGGCGCGTTTCAATGTCTTTGAAGTGCCAGACATCCGATTCGACGCCGATGAACTTGGTTTGCCCGTGAGTAATCATCAGATCAGCTTCGAGAGAAGGCTCATCGCCATTCGCGTCAAATGTAAAGGCAAATATGCCCTTCATCTCATTGGCTCCCGCTTCAATTTCCCACGGCTTAAAGCGGAATAGCAGGTTTTTGACGTCGAGTGATGAGGCGTCGATTTCCTGGAAAGCGCCGTTCGCAAATTTCACGCGGACTTTTCCCGAAAGGACCCCTGAAATAAATTCTATGGGGTTGATTTCGGGAATCGCCTTTTCAAGCATATGCTGGGCAAAGAGGAGCTCTCTGTCCCGAACGTTGTGAAGATCGCAGGCCATGCTGCTTTGGTTGGATAGAAGATCGGCAGCTTCCAGATGGATTGTAGAGCTTCCTTTTTTGTCTCCAAGATGCTTCAAGGAGATGTCCAAAGAACATTTTGCCAGGTTTGGCACGTCGCTTGAGCCCTTAAGCTGAATGAGCGATTGCTCCCCTTTTGCCGTAAGAAATCCATTCATCAACACGGATAGTTCGAGAGCATTGGAAAGGTTGACGCTTCCGTTGAAGTTTTGGAGGCGGCCGCCATGCGTTGCTTCTTCAAGTGAAATAGAGCCTTTCGAGAAGGTCATTTCTGCCAGTTTCTCATCACTTGTTCCCTTGAATTCGATGGCATCGCATTGCAGTTGCGCTTTTCTTACAGGATCTTTCATGGAAAGGCCGACGACCGCGAGCTGCCCGTCAAATTGAGGGTCAGATGTACCTGAGAAATGACCGGCAAGCCTCCCGTCGATGGTTCCGGCTTCAATTTGTACCGATTCAAGCAGCGGATGGAGTGGAAATAGAAGATCCGAGATCAATCTGGCGTCTGCTTTTTTTGCCTCAAACTCGAAGGAAGGGCCATGAATATCGACCGTTATAGCGGATAGACCATCTAAAGAGTGTAGGTTGTAGTGTGCGCTCTGTTCATTTTTATAGGTGTGAGAAACTTCCCGTTGGAACGTTTTTTCCCCTGAGCTGTTCGCTAGATGGAATGTGCCATTTTCGATGCGCGCTTCACCTTCTAAATTGATCCAGGGAGAACCGTTTTGGGTGTTAATTAAAATTGTTTTTAATGGGTTTTCGTCCAGATTGAGCGTGATGACGGGATCTTTCCAGTCCAGCTCGAGGTTTAGGAGAAAATCCAGAGGGTGGAATGTGTACAGAAGGTCGAGCGAGGGGGAGGAAGCGATGACGGTTCCTTCATCCGTTTTTAGGGATAGATCTTTGAAAGAGATGGAGCCGTAGTGCTCATCAACATTAGAGTAGGAGAGGTGTAATCCTGAGCTTTGGAGCGAGTGCTCTATGCTTTTTCGAATGGCTAAATTGATAAAATAGCCGTGAAATGCCCACAAGAGGGCTATCGAAACGAAGAAGGCTGTCAGTCGTTTTTTATATTTAAGCATATGATTATAAACGGGATCCAAAACAACATCATTGTACAGGATTTAAAGATAAAAGTCAGCTTTCAATTTATAGAAAAAAATGGTAGCCTCTGGGCTATGATGCGTAAATTTTTAGATTACCAGTTGGCTGTGACGGAAAAGGGTAAACCGCTCCATTTTTTGCGTCCTTTGGTTCAGGCTGGAGATACGTTCCTGTATGAGGCTCCGGAAAGGACCAAAAAGGCGCCCCATATCCGCGATGCCATCGATGTAAAAAGATGGATGCTCATCGTCGTTTTTGCTCTGATTCCCTGCTTTCTAGCGGCAATTTGGAATGCGGGGCTACAGGGAGTAGTTTACTCTAGCGGCGATTACCGCCTTATGAACGAATACTTGGCAGTCGATTCCTTCTCCGGATACGTCGATTTTGCCCTGAAGGACAACCGTTATCTATCATTCCTGGCTGAAGGATTGTATCTGGTCTTGCCCTTAACCCTACTGGTCTATGCAGTTGGAGGCTTTTGGGAAGCTGTTTTTGCCACTTTAAGAGGGCATGAAATCTCTGAAGGGTTTTTAGTCACCGGAATCCTGTTTGTCTTGATTCTTCCTCCAACCATCCCCTACTGGATGGCAGCGATCGGCGTTTCTGCCGGTATTGTACTAGGAAAAGAGGTGTTTGGCGGTTCAGGAATGAACATTGTCAATCCGGCTCTCGTGTGCCGTTGCTTTCTCTTTTTCGGCTTTCCGGGGAGAATGTCTGGCGATGTTTGGGTAGGCGGCAATCCGGTAACAATGCGTCAAAGCCTTGTGAAGATGAATCAAGAGGCGCAGACGACAAGTTTAGATGGGTACACTCAAGCGACAAAACTGGCTCAATTTAACGTTCCTGCTGACATTAAAACGATCCACGTAGACGCTATAGCAACTAATAATTTAGGTGATCAGGTAGACAGCTATGGAGTTATTGCAAAGCACTTTTCGGATTGGAAGTCGCACGGGCATGAAGGATCAGCCTTGGGTGAACTGCCGATCGAGCAGTTAAAGCAGTTCGTAACGGGTCCTATTTCAGAGGGAGGATTAGGACTCTCCACAGGCTACTTTGAAGATGCTTACCACTTTTCCGCACTGAAATACGGCATCGGACATAACAGCGACTGGAGCTTTTTCTTAGGGGATAAACTGGGTAGCTTGGGAGAAACATCTGTTTTGGCCGTCTTGCTGGGAGCGGCATTTTTGATCTGGACAGGAGTGGGTTCGTGGAAGACGATGCTCGCTATGCTTCTCGGAGCTTTTCTAACGGCTAGCGGATTTGAGTGGGGAGCTAAACTCCTCGGTCAAGATGGTGGGGCTTGGGCGCCCGCGCAGTTTGGTTTTCCCGCCTACAAGCATCTCTTGTTGGGCGGATTGGCGTTCGGAGCCGTCTTTATGGCGACAGATCCTGTCTCATCTCCCAGCATATCGCTTGCTAAATGGATTTATGGATTGTTTTGCGGCATGGTGGCGGTTGTGATCCGTATCATTAATCCTGCCTATCCGGAAGGGGTGATGCTCGCTATTTTGATGGGTAACGTGTTTGCACCGCTTTTCGATTATTACTGCGTGGACAGGGTTAGAAAAAGGAGCTTGAAGAGTGCCAGAGCCTGAGGTTAAAAAGCCGCCATCCAATGCATATACGATAGGATTTATCGTCGTATTGAGTTTGATCTGCGCTTTAATTCTTTCTGTCCTAGCTAGCGCTTTAGCCGCTCCAAAGGAAGAAGCAAAAGAGCTCGACCGCAGCCGCCAGATGTTGATTGCTGCAAAAATTTTGAGTCATGATGGTTATTTTCTTCATAAGGATAAAGAGGGAAAGCTAAATCCAATTCGCGAAGAAGGCCTGCCTTCCAGGGCAGATATTTTGAAAGTCTACAATCAACGCATTGTGGCGATGTTAACGAACGATAAAGGCGAGATCAAGTCCTTTAAAGATCTGGGAATCGATAGAACCTCTTATGAAAATACAAATAGAAAGCTGGGTTATTACAAGCAAAAGTGGAAGCTTTTCTATGAGGTACTTCCGGAAGATAGCAAAGATGACAAAGCAAAACCTATCGGCTATGTGATTCCTGTGAATGGCTATGGCTTATGGGATGCGATTTACGGATATTTAGCTTTAGAGCCTGACGCAGACACTGTAATTGGCATTACATGGTATGACCAGAAGGAAACACCCGGTCTTGGAGCCAATATTGCAGATGCTTCCTGGCAAGTGTTATTCGATGGAAAGAAGATCTTTCAGGAAAGCCCGGATGGGAAAACAGACTTTAGTACGGCTCCATTAGGCATTACTGTCGTCAAGGGGAAGGTATCGGAAGTGTTAGGAAGCAATCCTAAATCCAAAAGTGCAGTAGATGGAATGACAGGTGCAACATTAACCGGCAATGGCGTCAACGATGCTTTTAAAGCCGTTTTAGCAGCATATAAGCCCTTCTTGATCAAAATCCATCAAGAGAATAGCAAGGAGAAGTGAGATGGCGCAATCCAAACCCTCTGTGCTAAATTTCTTTACTAGCCAATTGTGGAAGGATAACCAGATCTTGGTAGCCGTGCTGGGAATATGTTCTGCATTAGGAGTGACGAACCGCTTATCTGTGGGAATCACTATGGGGCTATCGGTCTCTTTTGTTACGGCTTTTTCTTCCTTTTTTGTCTCATTGATTCGCAAGATTACGCCGGATAGCGTCCGAATGATCACTCAATTGGCAATCATCTCCGTATTTGTCATCATCATCGACCAATTTTTACAAGCGTATTTCTTCTCTATCTCCAAGGTTTTAAGCGTATTCGTCGGACTAATCATTACGAACTGCATTGTGATGGGAAGGGCGGAGGGCATTGCCAAAAGTATCGAGCCAATTCCCGCCTTCCTGGATGGATTGGGCGCTGGCTTAGGTTATGCAGGCGTCTTGTTTATCGTCAGCTTTATCAGAGAATTGTTTGGATTTGGCCAACTGTTTGGACATCAGGTAATTCCTTTAAGTGTGTATGCCAGTGTTGAAAATCCCAACGGATATGACAATTTTGCGATGATGGTCAGCCCTCCGGCTGCATTCTTTCTGATTGGCGGACTCATCTGGATCTACAACATTGTCAACAGGAAGGAAGGTTAACCATGTGGATGGGAGCTTATGAGTCGATTAATCTTCTCGGTTTGATGATCCAGGCCATTTTTATCGAAAACTTTCTCTTGGCTAACTTTCTAGGTATGTGTACCTATCTTGCCTGCTCTACAAAATTGAAGACAGCAAATGGACTTGGCGTAGCCGTCGTTTTCGTATTAACAGTTTCAGGTGTATTAAACTGGTACGTCCATAAATTTGTGACAGGGCCGAACGCGCTCGCTTGGCTGGATTTCATCGGATTAGATGCCGGCAAAGTAGACTTAGGATTCTTGGAATTTCTTCTGTTCATTTCGGTCATTGCTGCGTTCGTACAGATCCTCGAAATCGTCATCGAAAGGTTTTCTCCCGCCCTCTACAACACGCTTGGATT
Organism: Parachlamydiaceae bacterium; assembly: GCA_047972195.1. Taxonomy (GTDB): domain Bacteria; phylum Chlamydiota; class Chlamydiia; order Chlamydiales; family Parachlamydiaceae; genus CAZSDA01. The sequence goes on along the minus strand of JBKEAL010000088.1, from coordinate 16,603 downwards.
TTATCTCCCGTTAATTGCTGTTAACTGCGCCATCTTGGGAGCCTGCCTCTTTTCCGTGACTCGCGAATATCCCTTCTGGCCTAACCTGGTCTACGTCTTTGGGTCAGGAGCCGGCTGGTGGCTGGCTATCGCCCTGATCGCGGCAATTCGCGAAAAACTCGCTGTCTCCAACGTCGTTCCCGCTATCCGTGGCATGGGCATCACCTTTATCATGACCGGACTTATGTCGATGGCCTTCCAAGGATTCACCGGCATTAAACTCGCCGTTCCCACGGGCGAACCCGCCCAGCAAGTCGAACTCAAAGCCCCCGAAACCAAACAAACCTAGTTCAACTCTTAGATCCTTCTCTGTGCACTCCTCTGTGGTGATAATTTTTCGAAAAATCAATATTACCACAGAGAGATAAATATCAAGCAGCTGGTATTAAAAGTCTTATTGTAAAAGTTTTATAAGTCTGTTATATTGTTTTGGAAACAATAAGGATTTGTATGAGTTTGAACATAAATGGATTTGAGCAAAACGCGATCTTTAGGGAATCTAGGCCAAATGTGGGGGCTATGCGCCGCCGCCAGGTGAAAAGGGGTACTGCTACCCTTCCTGTTTACTATAAAACGCGTATGCTGGATGTTAAGACACTTTTGGAAGTTTGTAATATAGCAACTGCATCTGCAATGGAATGGGGTGGAGATTGGCCTAAAGATGTTTTGCCATGGCTGCGCGACAAGGAAGAGCAGATTGAAAAGCGCATGGATTCCGGTGTGCAAAAAAATGAAGTTTTGAACGGCTTAAGATCTGCGCAGTATCAACTTTACTTAAGAGCCGTTGCCCCGAATCTCCCCGATGGATTTAAATTCCTGGATGTTTTTCCGGACGAAAATGTTGTACTCTAGATTCCGGAAGTAGTTTTCCAGGAAGTAGATGGAAACGGCGAAGGTGATCAAACTGGCGCCGAAGAATCCATAGCCGTACCAGGGGAATCCCCCGTAGAGGGTGGCTGAGGTAAGCAATGTGTTCAAAATGAAAAAGAGAAATTGAGCATATAGTACATTGCGGCGGTCGTCGAAATATTGCAGCAGCACCATGAAAAAGAGGCTTAGGATCTGAAAGCTTGCTCCCAGGCAGCCGATGCGGAAGATGCTGAATTGGATGAAATTGATCCCCAAAGCGTTAAAAATGTAGGGGGCAAAGACGATGGCGATAAAGCAGACAAAGAGCTGTGTCAGAATCAGCTGTCTTCCCACGATCAAAAGCGTTTCTTTCAATTTCGCATTGTTTTTTGTGATCTGATGAAAGTTTTGTTCGTTTTGTATTCCCTGAAAGTAGCGGTAGTAAGACTCAAAAAAGAACGTTTCCTGGTTTAGAAGGAACAATGCCATAGACGGTATCACTGTTAGATAGGATACAAACGTGGCTGTATCATAGTCCGGATACATGCGCATATGGTTTGGAAGGACTGTAGATTCCGGAGAAAACCACATGATCCATTTATCTGCCCACAACCCTACGGCGTAGAAGAAAAATCCTACAGGGATTTCCCAGTACTTTATGAAGTAATTGAGTAGATGGAAGACATTTAGGACATAGGGGGGGTATTCTGAAAAAACAATGGCTAATAAGGATGCCAAAATAAATCCTAAGCCTAAATTGAATCCTGAAACCAGTCCAGAAAGCGAAGATTCAGATAGCAAATAGAGAACAGCAAAGAGGCTTAGCCCCATACCGATTAAAAAGGATAGCGTAACGGCTTTATAGTATTTCAATGTAGAAATAAAGATGCTGACGTGCCATATGCTGCAGATGATTACAAAATTCAAGATGGCTTGAAACTTTTCTTCAGGCGACATTTCTGTAAAAAAATAGTAATAGCAGAAAGAAAATGGAAGTGAGAACAGGAAGAGAATCATTAGCATGCTGATCATTAGCCCCGAACCCGCATCGTATTTTTCTTTATAAAGAAGGTCTGCAAGATACCTTGTAGCACAGTTGGCTATGGGGGCTGCAATCACTAAGGAAAGGGAAAAGTTGAAGAGGATGATCATACGGAATTCGATGTATTGGATGCTTCCCGTCAAGGATTGACTTAAAAGGAAAAAGCTTCCTAAGGTGATAATGGTGATGATCCATGGCCCTGCGGATGCCATCATGGAGTGGAAAAATGCGGCGCCGTATGAATAGAGTTCATGTTTTTTTACTAATTTTCTTAAGACGAATCCAATGCCTGCCACGTTAATTCCTTCCTATGTATTGATCATAAAGTTCTCTGTAGCTTTTTATGACGTCATTTGCGTCGTAATATGTTGCAATTCTTTTCTTAATGGCCTCTGAGCAACTTTTGTAGTACTCAGATTCTGTAAGAAGCCTATGAATGTTATCTGCGATGGATGCGGGGTTGTAAAGAGGGGATAATGCGCCTCCGGGCCCAAGCCTTGGAGATTCATCCGCTTTCCCATAGATCAATTCTCCGCAGCATCCTGCGTCGGTTGCGACGCAGGGAATCCCGGCAGCACCGGCCTCCAGGATAACCAGCGGTTGCGATTCGCTTATGCTTGTCAATACAATCAGATGGATTTTGGGCAAATAATCGAGCGTATTCACCTTTCCTGTGAAGAATAAAGTATCTTCGAGCTTAAGCTGCCCTACCAGCTTTTTGCATTCTTCAAAGTATTCCGGATCTTCCTCTGTAGGACCGATCACAAGCGCTTTGAATTTTACATCCTTCTTCCGCAACAGATCGATAGAGTGGATGAAAGATTTAATGTCTTTGATTGGCACTACCCTTCCAATGAGGGCGACAATGGGGATCTCTTCCTGTTTTTTAACAACGGAGCTGAATTTTTGGATATTGACCCCATTGGGGATGACTGCCATTTTCTTTTTTTCCGCACCGTCAGCAAGCTGAAACTCCTGGTTTCCATCGAACAGGGTGATGATTTTATCGGAGGCTTGATAGCATAGTTTAGAGTATCCATAGAAAGTGTCGATCCAGTAATCCTTTAATACGCGATCTAAAATCATTTCTTCTTTGATTGCATCTACCACCAGATCCATGCTCTTTTCGTCATGCAGCCATTCTGCCAGTGTAATTTCGATGCGCCGCTCATTTGTGTAGATGCCGTGCTCTGTCACTATACAAGGCCTGCCTGTATGCAGCTTGGCAAATGTCAGGAAAAGGCCGGAGTAGCCTGTGCTTGAAGCGTGATACACTTTTGCTTTCGGGATTTTGGATAAAAGAATGGAAAAAAAAGATGAGATCAATCCTTTCCAGGAGAAGTAAAAATTCAAAAAGCCTGAATATCCCATGGTCGATCGGTACATTCTGAGAGTCATTTTCCAGGCATCTTCAGAATCGATTAAGATTTTACTTCCTAAAGGAGCTCCAAAATTATCCACAGCTTCAACTAAAGCTTTAAAATCGTTAGGAGAGCCAAAATGTTGAAGTTTCAGCAATGGCAATTCGATGGCGCTGAACAATTTGTCCAGCTTTTCCTGTTCGGCATGCTGAACTCCCGGAGGCAACGCTTGCAGGCGGATAACTGTAGAACCGACGACATTCTTTGGAAAGGTGTAAACGGGAAGTAATTTTGAATCGGGCGGTTCAATCGAAACGATATGGAATTTTAGGTGGCTTTGCGATTGGATAAGGTCTTGAGCCCAGTGGGAAACCCCGCCCGAAACAAATGGATAGGATCCTTCAAAAATGAAGCAGACGTCAGCATCATCTGTTTGAGGGCCATTCATACTTCCCCTCCTGTCCACGCCAAGGCCATGTTTTTGATATATTCGTGGTTTTCCAGGGATTTTTCCTGAGTTAATGCCTGACGTGCAAGCTCTTTGACTTTTTCATAGTCCTTCAATTCGTAATGTATATCCATGAGCAAATAAGCGGCTTCGGCATTAAAAGATGTGTTTAGAAGTTCCTCAAGCCATTTTTGCGCATGGAACCGCTGGTCTTGCAGGAGATAAAGTTTAGCCAAAGTGAGTTTTAGCTCGGTTTCTTTTGGAAACTGTTTCAGATAGGTGTGGATCGAAGGGATCGTCTCTTTGAGTATTTCGGTTTGTCTATCTTCATCCAAAATGCCTGACAGGGAGTAGTAGGCGCCGAATTCTGCAAATGCTTTTAGTAGAAGAGGGTCTTCGGGGTCTCTAAGATGGTCATTTTTCAATACAGTAAACTGATCGAACATTTTATGGTCGATAAAGCTAAGCGCTGTTGCCGTTTGGACTTTGATTGCAGAACTTGGATCGCTTAGACCGATCTTTAAAATGGGAGTAAATTCCGGTTTAAAATAACGCAGCATTTTTTCGATGGCGATTCTTTTTTGGTTGTAGTTCCCATAGTGCATGATGTCTTTAAATGGAATGGGGACGCGATCGGCACGGGTGTCTTCCAGGCGGTAAAGAAGCCGTTCGTAAATGTATTCGGAAGTTTCTTCCTGTTCTTTAGGAAATAGGGAGGACATCAATTCGCTGATCGGTTGTGTGATGAAGTGGTCGATCAGGTAGAGAATGACAGAGATTGTAATCAAAGCCCCGCCATATGGCCCAAAGGGGATAAAAAACAGGCAAAAAGGAATGAGGTAGCGAGTATCTAAACTCTTTTTGTGAAAAGTCCAAAGCAATGCGAGAGAAAGCAATGCTAGAATTGCATGCACTTGCCAGAACATAGAGCCCAGGAGGAAATAGACGCTTATTTCACATAGCGTAAAGCATAAGATTGTTAGAGTGCTGATCCAAAATCCACCAGGTAAGAATGAACCTTTAGGCATGATGAACTGCCTCTGTGAGTTTGATCTGATCTGCTGCTGCAACCTTGCTGTCTACTACAGCTTTTACAATTGCTTGTTTAACGCTTTCTGTAGATTCATCCTGAAGCATCGGTTTCAAAAAGAGCAGCTCATTGACTCTTGCCCCCTGAAAGATCAGCGTCGACGGCGGAAGCAATCCTTTCAGCTCTGTAAAGTGGGCATCGCTTAGATTTGTTAGGTTGCTTCGAAGGACAAATTCAGCCAAACGGCAGTGGAACTCTTTAGCTAAAGACCTCATATAGGTTGAAAGGGTTCCATAAAATGCATAGCTGTACAGGCCTTTGACGGCATATAAAGATTCTTCTTTCGTTCTTTTCAGCCGTTTTGAATTTGCGTAGAACTTTCCGATTAACTCACAAACGGTTTTAAAGCTTTCCAGTCGGATTAGATTGAGGTTTTGAAACTCGATCTCTTCTACTTTGATCATGCCAAAAACGGCATTTGTGTCAGGATCGATCAGAGGTGAAGCTAAAATGCCCTCTTTCCCCATTATTTTTTGATCCTGGCGATTAATCACCGAGATCAAGCGCCGCTCGTGGATCATGGCATTATAAATAGGTGTGCTTTCGGTGAATCGACGAGTGTAATGGTCCTCTTCTGTCCAGCCTTTGCTTTTGGCGGCTTCCAGGCCTGAAGGTCCCATAGCGTATACTGAAAACTTTCTTGGGCGCAAGGAAAGATGCACGATAGAATCTAATCCAAGAATGACTTGTGCCGGATCAATGGTTTCCAGTGTCTTAAACGCCTCAAAAGCTGAACTGACGGTTTCTTCCTTGCTAGATAAGCTTAAAGAAAGCTGATGGTTTTGTTCCTTCAATGAGGTGAATTCTGCTGCAATCTTTTCTGCTTTGGAATCTGCATGAAGGGCTGCTTCAGAAAGTGTCTTTAGCCTCCAATCTACACTACTTCTAATCTCGCCAAGAACAAAAGCGACAATTAACCAAAGCGCAGGTAGAAGCCCAACCTGAAGTTCATATTCGAAGAGCGATTGATCCGCCTGAATTTCAGGTATGTTTCGGTAGTAAAGGACTAAAGTGGATAGAAGGGCTGCAAAAAGACCTTCAACCGCGCCGTAAATACTGCTTGTCAGAAGAATAATGATCCAAAAAGGGTGGTATTTATAAGTAATGAAGCGCGCTCCATCGCTAAAGAGATAATTTCCCAAAGTTAAAATGAATAGGAATAGCAGGGTTTCCCAAACCGCTGACAGCCGCACTCCCAGGAATTTCTTCTGATTAACTATAGGTTCAAATTGCATACTCTTCCTTAATAATAATAAATGAGATTGAAGATCAACTGGTCTTCTTCTGCGTTCGTTGTACTTGTGCTTGGGCTATGAGAATAGGTTAAATCTGCAGTAAGTCCGGGCCTCCTATTCCAGGAAACCGCGCCTCCGTAAACGGGAGAAGCCTTATTGACGCCTCCAAATCGGTCATAGGCAAATCCAAAGCGGGCTTGTGCGTTGAAATAGCGGTAGGCTCTCTTCTCATAATTCATTTCGACTGTATGGATTTCCCGTTGTCCTACACTTAGAGGCTGGAAACGGTTGTCTCCGACGGTAACGAATTTTGTCCAGGTGCCATACTCCGCATCGATATTATAGGAGGAAGTGATTGTGCTTTCTTTACCAAGAGCGATGGTCAACCAATGGTATTGAGGCAATGTGTAAGTGATGTCTCCGTACCACGCAATCGATTCAGCGACGCTGCCTGTGGGGTGCAGATGGTATTTGCGCCCTTCTATTCTAAGCGCACCTTCAATTCTTTCCCATAGATGCTGTGTCCTTTCGCAGAAAATGCGGTCTCTGGAGCCATGTTCAACAATGGTTTCTGCAAAATCCCAGTTGGGCTGCCGGATTTCCAGGCCAAAGAGAGTGCTTCCAAATAAATCGGGACGTGCATAGTGGGCGCCAGCGCCGACTACTTCTGGCGCGTAATAGATTTCACCCGTAATGGTTTCACCTGAATAGGTGTTTTGGATCCAGGCTAAGGTGTTTTTGTAGCGATTGCCTGAAGCTTTGTCGGTCAGTCCTGTTTTAGCATTTGTATATGACGTGATGCGGAAATGATCGTACTCTGCAATCAAAGAATACCTTGTGAATAGGGAGGGGTTGTAGGCGGCTAAGTAACGATAAATATGGTTCGTTTGAGTAAGGCCGACTTTACGGTATTCCCAATTGGCTCCGATAAAGCTGCGGTGGCGGTCGATGATCTCTTTTCTACTTCTCCAGAAATCTTCATTTTTTGGATCCAGCTGGATGGCTATGCCGTAGTCCATGAAAGAGCGCCATTCATGGCCGTAATTGTCTTCTAAAGCCGCTCTGGAGGCCCATGCAAATCCTTTATCGCGGAACCTTGCTAACACGTCGTCGGACTGGGCGAAGGCATTCACCGGATCGTTGTTTTTGCGGAACCACTCAGTTTTGAGATTTTCCAGAAATAAAATAGCTTCGCGATTTTCCCTTTTAAGGGGTTCCTGTCGGGCAAACAAGACTGAGACATCCGAATCCAGACAATCAAAATCGATCAACAGGTTAGCAAGGGTGCCTCTTAAGCTCAATTCAACAGACCTGTCTTTAGCGGGTGCATGTAAAGCGGCCTCCAGTAGGTTGATACCGGTAAAGGGATAATTCAACCGGAAATAGGAGATAGCCAGAATGTCTGAGAGGTCGGATTCAAGATTTGGCGTTTCGCTTGTGATTTTATTGATTGCAGCCCAATAAAATGGGTAGGCATGGATCCGGTCTCCATCCCGGTTGTAGATTTCAGCGTAATGGAAGAGGGAAACAGGATCGGGATCGTATAGACAGATGTAATAAGAGAGGTAATAATAGGAAACGTGGAAGGCGCCCAGGTTAAAGTAGAGGTTCCCAAGTTCCCTTAAGCCCTCCCTATCCTCCGGTGCTATGGATAGGATTTTCAAGTAGATGATTTCAGCTGCTTCATCCAGGCTGTTACCTCGAAGGGTTTCTCCCAATTTTTTTAAGCGATCGAGATTGGTTTCATTGGGAAGCCAAGCCGCTAAAAGGGTGGTGATCTCCTCGTTTCTATGCAGAGTTGCCAACGCCAATAAATAAGCATCAAAAATCTCTTCGGTCGACAATTCAGATTGTGAAACGAGTGGAAGCACAAGATCCGGATAACCGGAGGAGGCTAATAATGATAGAATAAGGCCTTTTTCCTTTCCGTGAGACAACGCAGCAACTGATGCAAGCCATTCCGCCTGATACTGGTCGATCCGATTGCCCCAAAGATAAAGAAGCATGTCCATGTCGTCGCTGTTGATCTCTGCGCTTTGAGCTAGAAGAAAGAAGATCTGGGCCGAAGCATCAAAGAATCCGGCATCAGCTAAAGCGAAAGCCAAATTTCTGAGATCGTTATTGCTAATGCTCTGATTGGCCAGAATTTTCTGAAGGAGTTTGTCAAACATGCTTTGATCGAAAGAAGATTCCTTGGAAGTTTTGGAAAGACCGGTCAAAAGGGCGATTTGCACTTTAAGATTTTCAGGGTCTTCTTTATACAAAGTCTTCAAAAGGCTTATGCCTTTAGTTGTTTCGTCATTGGCTATCCACGCTTCCCCTAAAAGGGCTTTATATTCATAAGAGGGATTTCTATCGATGAGAAGCTCTGCAGCTTTAAGTTGAATTTCCGGAACCTTTGAATAAACTCCGGTCGCATAAATCTGTTTGAGATTTGTTTCGGAAAAAAGTTCTGAATTTCGCGACAAATATTTCAATACCGATTCAGCTCTTCCGGTGGCCGCACTTAACATGATCCAGGACAGATTCAGGTTTTCCGAAGGATTAGTAAGTTTTGTTTTTAGATCCATAAGCTTGAGATAGCCTTCTTCTGCCATGTCGGATTCTATGTAAAGGCTTGTCAAAGGGTTCAGGAGCTGCTCAGGAATGGCCTCAAACGAAGGCAGTTTTTGCAGCTCATTTTTAGCCAAACTGTGCAAGCCGAATAGGTTGTAAAGAATGGCAAGCTGCGCCGTTTCTTCGTCTGTCAATCCGAGCTGATCCGGTCTTAAGTAGTAGCTTAAATCCTCTTGAGTCGGCGGGGTATTTCTCGCCATTTCCAATGCGTAGCGCAATACCGGATTAAGGACTAACTTATCTTCAGGTATTTTCTCTGATACAATATCCAGAAGAGGATAGTTTTTTTCACTATAAGCTTTTTGAACGACCATTAACCATGTGCTGTCGGCTAGGTAAGAAGGGTCGTTTGATTTCAGCATGCGGTTCAGTTTTGCCGGGTCTTTTTCTTGGGTGAGCGCAAGAACTGTCCATACGTTGAAGTGAATGGGGTCTAATTTTTTTTCCGAGGCCAGATGGTCGAGGTATTGATAAACCATCTCGTCGTCTTTTGTAGCAGAATAGGCAAGCAGAGTGGCTTCAATATTTGCTGGATAAAGTTTTTCTTCGGCTGTTAAGGTGTCGAGGAGTTTCATAGCTAATTCGGGATTTTGCGCTTTGACAAAAAGAAGCGAAAAATCGGCAATTAAAAAGCTGCCCTTTTTTTCCGTTATCACTTCGTTGGCATATTCAAAGGCTTCATCCTCTTTTCCGAGATGGAGAAGCAGGCTGACGGATAAAACAGCGCCCCCGCCGCATACTTGTATGTTTTGACATAAGTCGACAGACTGTTTTGCGTAGCGGATTGCCTGAATGTAGTTTCCTATGGAGGCGTGATATTGCGCCAACAGTTCATATTCGTCGGCAGTACCTGTGAAATCTGTTGTCGCTTTATTAAGCCACTCTAACCACTTCACTGTATTTCCGTAGTATCCATAATAACTGATGAGGATACGGGCTTTCTCTTGACTGGCCTTGATGGCATAACTTCTTTCCAAAGTGAATAGATAATTATGCGGTTTATCTGCCCCAAGGTAAATTTCAGCAAGCCAATCCAGAACATCGATGCGGTCGGGATGCTTTTCTACAAAATCCTCAAGCAGTTCAATGGCGCGGTCGTAGCGTGCATAATCCAGATTCACTTTGACAAGCGGATTAATGACGGAGAGCGTTTTGTCTCCCGATTCATATAAGGATTCATAGGTTTGATATGTCGGTGCAAACTCTAAGTTGAAATAGCGCATCAGGGTGAGTGTCTTCGCACCGGGGTAAAGAAGTATGGCTGTAGCAATGACTAGAACCATGAGTGAGGCCAAGACTGAATAAAATATCTTTCTGTTCATTCAGCCTCATGAAGCTTTGTGATTGTGCAATTGAGGGGATCCAGAGCGTCTACCGGAAGATTAAATTGAAGTGTCTGCTCAGATGCGGTAATCCTGTCTCGGTAGAGCGTTTGTCTAAGGGAATCCGTAACGTGAATTTCATAATCCCCCTCTTCGGGGGTATTCCATTCCATTTCCCCAATCCCGAATCCTTGCATTTCAAAGGCAACTGTCGATAGTGAATCCCGGTGAATGTTGCGGATGATCCAACGGCTATCGATAAGGTAGAATTCGGCTTCAGAAGGCTCTTTTGTCGATTCTTCAATCTCTTTTATGACGATCAAAGGGTTTTCTTCCGCTTCGTCGAGAGAGATGTATAAGCTCCCATGCAAGTGCTTTTGGCCTATGATTCCTCTGGAACGGTTAAAATCCACTCCTTTAAAGACCGCCTGATCAAACCGCATAGTTTGCAAGGCTCCGCGGTTTGCAATCTGCCATGCGTTATTTTCTACTTGAAGTATCTCTGTGTTATAGAACCCACGCACGATTTTAGAGTAGTGGCTCGTGGCTATTGGGCATACTTTTTTTGACCGGATGTAATCGATATTGAGTTTTATGGCAGACAGGCTAGCCTGCCTCTCTCCGGAATACATGTGGTAGTAAAGGTCGATGGGCTTTACCCTGACAGGCGTTTCTGTCCAGCTATAAGTGGTTCTTACAGTAGCATATCCGTAATAGTTTTTTGTCCAAAGGTTTGTGTAGTCGTTTTCGTTGCAGTTGGAGTTGAAAATTTGATGGAACCCATTGATGGAGGTTCCTAAAGGGTAGAGACTCGTATAGGACGCATTGGTGAAGTCGTAGCGGTTATAAGCTCCATTGATGTTTTCGACTCCTGCATCGACAGTCAATTCCAGGATAGATTCAAAGGCTTCGCCATTTCCTGACCATTGGTACACTTCAACCTTTTTATTTTCAGGAGCAAGTTGATTGATCTCTTCAATCGCCCCAAACACTTCCTGGGTCTCTGAAAAGGGCTCTAAAGCATAAGCCCGAGGAATGACATACCCCTTTTGCAGCCCTGTGTACCGCTCTTCATCGCTTGATAATGAATAGTATGAAGAGGGTTTGTATTTCAGGTTCTTAAGGAATTCAAAGGGCGATTTTTCAAATGTTGCATTGGGATAGTTTTTAAGATAGGGAAGTTCTTTTTGGACAGTGTAGTTCTCAAAAAAAGACCAGTCAAACGGGTGTGTGAAGGTATGGGAGCCCACTTCGACGTTGGGCAAGTGAAAAAATTCCTCTGCTATGTTCCGGCTTTCAGGCGTTCCAAACCACTTCGGATCGATCTCTGCAGCAATGGGCCCTATGGTTACAGGATAATCGGGATTTTCTCTTACGATCTGATCCAAAATGATTTGAGAGCTATACAAGAGGGGAACCGATTGCTGTCTTTTTGTTAAGGTCACGTTATTCCATCCATCCCCGTCAACCTGGCTATAGTAAATTCGCCTTCCAGATAGCGTGGTAGGGTCAGGGATAGGAAGTAAACTGTCTTTGAATACCATTTTCAGAAGTTTAAATGGATTTAGATGCCACTTGGCGTTCGCAAACACTTTCGCCGGGTCGTAGTAAATCAGAAAGGCTTCTTGAATAAAAGCGCCATTTTCATTGACAACAGCTGCCGTAAATTCCAGATCGGGATGGGATTTTGATCTAAGCGTCAGAAGGCTTTCTCCTCGCCCGGGAAGCAATTCGAAAGACAAGAATTGCGGGAGGGTTAGGGGGATTTTTCTTTCAAAGGGATAAAGGTTGTGATCGTAATCGCTAATTTCATAGTCGTAGGTGAATGCCACCCAATCATTCGGGGAGGAGACCCCAAGTTTATTCCACAGTTCGTCGATGAGCAGAGCTTCACCTTGAATGCTGAGTTCTGCGATGGAGCCTACAAGAATATATTTAATATGCGCTTCGATTTGCTGAACACTCCACCTCAGATAGGTGTCGATCTGGTCCATGACAAAGCCGCTTTGGAACCAGGCGATGATTCCGGTCACATCGTCTCTTTTAGATAAATCCGGAAACCCTTGTTCAATGTCCACATATTCAACTTTGAACCCTAAATAATTCAAAGGAAGTTCCATCGCGCCGAAAACATTGGTATTTTCAAAAGTCTTGCTGACCTTACTACTCCACCAGGCTATGACGGTGCGAGGAACAACTTGTATTCCTGACTGAAGTTCTCTTTGAGGCTCTTCTTCAGGGATTGCAGAACTTTCTATTGGCGGGAGTGGGGGCGTGGAAATCGGAAGCGGTGTTTGTGGAATTGCCACTTCAATCTCTTCAAAAATTTCCGGAGTTGGATGTGTAAAATAGGAGCAGGAGGTTAAAAATAGAAAGAGACAAACAGCCTTTTTCATACGTTTAGGGTTCAGTCATAATTTCGTTTAATTGCAAAGTAGCAACATAAGGAATAAATCCTTGCGCTCTTTGCGTCTCGTATATTTTTTTAATTTCTTGCGGGTCGTTTCTGTTCCAGTAATCCAGTGTGTAAACCTCTAGGGAAGGGTTTATCTTTTGTGCTTCTTTCAGTTCCTGGACAATCGATGCGTAAATTTCAGGTTTTACAAGTTCTTCCTGGCCTGTTTTAAAGTTATGCACGGCGTAGATGCTTTCAGCAAGTACACTGTCGATCTCTTTTGCCACGTAAGGAAGTAATTCAAAGCCGCGGTTCAGCATGATTTTCATTTCAGGGAAATGGAGGCGGATCGTTTTGATAAGCTTGATCGCTCCTTCTTTCATTTTTCTGTATTTGACAGGATCTTTGTGTTCCAGAGTTTCTGCCGTGTCAATCGTATCGATGAAAATGCCCGAAAAATGCTGAAATAAAATTGCAGGGATTAAATCATCGACAACACGGCTCGTCCATTTGTTGCTGCGCATGTCGACGTAGTTGGCATCAGGCCAGTTGGGGTTCTTTTCCAGAAGGATGCCATCTCCCTGAACGCTTTTGAAGTAGGAGCGGTCTTTAGAGACCTCGCCTAGACTGATATATCCCAAAACGGTTTTTCCCTGCTCTAACAATAGGTTAATCGACGGTCTTTGGTCAGGTTCAAGCACAACGACGCTATAGTCTAAGAAATTCTCTGCAGGAATGTTATCTCCATAGTAGACAACCCACTTTTTTGGCGGTCCATCGGCATGCCCGTTTGAGAAGATGAGCCCCGTTAACAGAGTATATAGTGAAATAAGGCGTTTCACTTAACAACCTCCAGTTTTTTCGGGAAATGCTTTTTCAGCATGCCTTCTAAAGAGGTGATCTCCATGGGTTTGCTGATGTAGTCATCCATGCCTGCTGAGATGCATTTTTCGCGGTCTCCGGTTAATGCACTCGCAGTCAAGGCAATGATAATCGATTTTGAAGAGCCGTTGGGCAATTGTCTGATGCGTTTAGTCGCTTCCAATCCATCAATGCCGGGAGTTTGCAAGTCCATAATAATCAGATCGAAATCCGTATCGGAGGCCATCTGAACGCCCTGTAATCCATCTTCTGCAAGCTCCGTCTGGCATTCCAGCATCTCTAGCATTTCTATAGTGACTTCCTGGTTGATGAAATAATCTTCTACAAGCAGAACCTTTAACCCAGGAAAATGGGATGTGATTTTTGTCATAACACCTTAAAATTTAAATTATATTGTACTTATTTTCTTATCTTCCGCAAGGGGAAACATAACGCGGATGGTAAAGGTAGTTCCCTCGCCAGCTTCGCTGTTCACTGTAATGGCTCCATGCATGATATCCACAACTTCTTTGACAATCGCAAGTCCGAGTCCAGTACCCCCATATTTTCTCGTGTTTGAGACGTCAGCTTGCCAAAACTTTTCGAATAAGTGGGAGAGCTTGTCCTTCTCAATCCCGATTCCTGTGTCTTTCACAATAAAGGTTGCGGAGAGCTTGTTGTCCGGCATAGGAATTACCTCCAATGATAGCGCAACATGCCCTTTTTCGGTAAACTTAAGAGAATTGCCGGCTAAATTGATGAGCAGTTGCTTCAAGCGCGTAGGATCTCCTAACACATTGGGTATAGATTCCTTAGGAACAGACAATTTAAAATCCAACTGCTTTTGTTCAGCCTTTGTCACCAAAATTTTGTAGCACTCTTCCATGATCTCTTTCAAATCCACGGGAATCGATTCAAGCTTCAATTCACCGGCAGCAATTTTGGAAAAGTCCAAAATCTGGTTGATGATATCCATTAAAACTTGCGATGCCGCCAATATTCGCTCAAAGTACTTCTCCTCTTTTGGGGAGTGTTCTCCTTGCCTTAGCATAGAAACCGTCCCAATAATGCCGTTTAATGGCGTTCTCAATTCATGGCTCATGTTTGCCAGGAAGGCATTTTTCATTTTATTGGCTTGTTCTGAAGCAATGCGTGCTTCCATCAACTCTGTGGTGATGCCTTCCAACTTTTCCAGGTAGTTTTGCAGTTCATTCTGTGTACGCTTTTCATCAGAAATGTCTGTTGCAACACCGCAAATGGCGAAGGGGTGGCCTGATGAATCTAAAAGAGGGGTTTTAACGGTATAGAAAAAGTGCTCTCCTGTAGATAGAGTGGCTATATGTTCTTCGCGCACTATGCATTTGGTGCGGATCACTTTGAGATCGGAGGCTGTAGAGATGGCGGCATATGCGATGGGGAAGAGCTCCTCGTCCGTCTTTCCCAGCACCTCCTCCTCCTTGAAGCCAAAGCACTTCAAAGCAAATGGATTGACCAGGATGTAGCGCAGCTCCAAATCCTTCACATAGATGCAGGAGGCAGTACTTTCGAGGATCGCCTCCATCACCTTTTGGCGGTTTAGATCATCGAGGTTTTTTATTGAAGATTCTTTCATCATCTTTTTTCCTTGATCTTGGGATCCACTAGAATAGGTTCTTTAGCTGCTTTGACCTCGTCCAGCCTGTGTACAGATAGACTGTGCGGTGCGGATTGCACAGTTTCCGGAACAGTCTCGATTTCCTTCACAATGTGAGCAATCGCTTCTGCAAACGCATCCAGGGTGCTTTTAGATTCCGATTCTGTAGGTTCAATGAGAAAACCCTCTTTGACGATCAAAGGGAAATAGACTGTAGGCGCATAGAACCCAAAGTCGAGGATTCTCTTGGCAATGTCAAGCGCTTTGATACCCTTTTCCTGAAACTGATCTGCTTGGGCGACAAATTCGTGCATGCAGGGTCCTTCAAAGGGGATTTTTAGCGAGGACTTAAGTTGCGATTTCAAGTAATTGGCATTGATGATCGATTGCTCCGCGATGCGTCTAAGTCCCTTTTTCCCATGCAAGATCGCATAGAGGTAAGCTCGGAGGCATACCCCAAAATTCCCGTGGAATGACGCAACGTGGCCAATGCTCCCTTTCGTTTTCCAGAGTGTTTTATAAAAGCCCTTTTCGTGGACGATGCGAGGTGTTGGAAGGAAGGGAGCCAATAAGGATTTGCAAAGTACGGGCCCTGCTCCCGGCCCTCCGCCCCCATGAGGAGTAGAAAACGTTTTGTGTAAGTTGATGTGCATCACATCAAATCCCATCGCTCCGGGACGGCAAATTTCAAGTATGGGATTTAAGTTCGCCCCATCGTAATAGAGTAACCCGCCCGCTGAATGGACAATTTTCGAGATCTCCAGGATGTTTTTACTGAAAAGTCCAAGCGTGTTGGGATTGGTGAGCATTAAACCCGCACTCTTTTCTGAAAGGCTTTCCTTCAAGTGATCGAGATCCAAGTCTCCATCAGCTTGTGTTCGGATTGAACGGATCGTACAGCCTGCCAAAGCAGCAGTCGCTGGATTTGTGCCGTGTGCACTATCTGGAATGAGAAACTCTCTGCGCCGGGAGTCGTTCCGTTGATCGTGATAAGCAAGAATCATCTTTACCCCGACAAACTCACCTTGAGCCCCTGCGTTTGGCAAGAGCGATCCCGCGTCCATTCCGGTGATCTCGATCAGCAGTTGCACTAAGTTGTCGAGCGCTTGAAGACAGCCTTGAGCGTATTCATCAGGTGCGAGGGGGTGCGTGCGGGTAAATCCGGAAAGTGCTGCAGCCGCTTCGTTGATTCGCGGATTGTATTTCATCGTGCAGCTTCCCAGAGGAATGAAGCAGTTATCAATGCCCACATTTCTTCTCGACAGGCCGATGAAGTGCCGCATTAAGTTGAGTTCTGAAAGCTCAGGAAGGTGAAGATCTTTTCTTATCCACTCATCAGATGGTTGAAATTGGATCCATGCGGTATCTTCCTTAGGGAGGCTGTAAGCCCGTTGCCCCTTTTCGCTCCTTTCGAAAACGGTTTTGCTCATTTCAGCCTCCTTGCAATCTCTGCAAAGCGATCTAGCTGTTCCTTGGTTTTCAACTCCGTCACATTGACCAGAAGGCTATTGCTTAGGGAAGGAAAGAATCTTTCTAATGGCAGCCCAGGATCGATCCCCTCGCTGCGAAAAAGACTCAAGACCTTTTCAATTGGCTGAGTAAAGGAAAGCGGGAATTCATTGAAAAAATCGTTTTGTCCTTTGAAGGGGCTTTCAGGAAGCAGTTTTCTCAAATAATGCGTTCTTTGATAATTGGTCAAAGCCCACTGTTTC